>JAFGLD010000103.1 GCA_016928235.1 Anaerolineae bacterium
CTGCTGCCATACTGCTGCCA
The DNA here is from genome assembly GCA_016928235.1 of Anaerolineae bacterium. GTDB lineage: Bacteria > Chloroflexota > Anaerolineae > Aggregatilineales > UBA3940 > JAFGMS01. The sequence continues at coordinate 21 of JAFGLD010000103.1, forward strand.
TACTCCTACCATACTCCTGGTCTCCCCACCCCGTGTCCTGTCCCCTTCCGCCCATCCTGGGTATCTTATCAATCATTCGAGGAACGTAACTATTCAGCGGTTAGCTGTTAGCTGTTGGCTGTTAGCTGTAAACTAAAACTCATCACCCATCACTCATCACCCGTCACCCATCACTCAGAACTGTCAAGCAGCCGGCACCAATAACTGAATAGTTACCGGGGAACAATGTCTCTGTCACGACGTTTTGACGCATAAAAAGGTATTGAAGAACGTGACTCTACCCCTTTTTATTGAGAAGATACCTGTGTGGCACAGTCCTCGATGCAGGATGCCGGATCAAGTTGAGATGGATGTCCTCGAAAGCTTTGTTTGCAAACACGTCTAATCTTGTTTACGATCACTCCCAATCGTATTGGCAACCTCTTGCCCAACATGTTTGCGCGGAGACCGCATGGCAAATCCAAAACTATACCCATGGCGCCGCCAGGTGATGCGGTTTGGCATCTGGAACGTTCTCTACCGGTTCTGGATCAGGATGCACGTCGAGGGATGGGAAAATATTCCGGCTGACGGTCCTGTTGTGATGATGGGCAACCACATCAACGCCATCGACCCGGTTGTCATGATCTCGTTCTACCCTGATCGCGATATTGTGCCGCTGGCCAAGATCGAGGCGTTTGACCAGCCTTTCATCCGCTATTTTGTCCGGCACTGGGGCGCGATTCCCGTCAACCGTGGCGAGGCCGACCTAACGGCGCTCAAGACTGCGCTGGAACACCTTCGAGCAGGACAGATCGTGATGTTGTATGCTGAGGGCCATCGTCACAAGACCGGCTTGCAACAAGGACAGGAAGGCAGTGCCTACATCGCTCTGAAGACCGATGCCACGATCGTTCCGGTCGCTATTTGGGGCACGCAGGTCTTCCCGTTCGGATGGATCAAGAGCGTCCAACGCTTCCACGTGTATGTGCGCTTTGGCAAGCCGTTCCGCTTCAAGCGTGAGGGCGATAAGCTCCCGCGCGAGCACTTCCGGGCCATGACCGACGAGGCCATGTACCGCATCGCCGGGCTACTGCCCCCGGAGTGGCGCGGTGTCTACAGCGATCTCTCCCAGGCGACGACCGAGCATCTGGACCTCGATGTCACCTGGCAGCCGGTCGCGCAGCGCATCCCCGGACGGGCATTGGATCCGCTGCCGGGTACATCGTCCTGAGAGGGTTGGAATGCAACTCGCTCGTTCTTCCATCGACGGTGGCCTGGTGACGGCAGTCGAGCCACGCAGCCTGGCCGCGCGGCTGGGCGTCTTGCCCGGGGATGTGATCCTGAGCGTCAACGGCGAGCTGGTTGAGGACGTGATCGACGTGCAGTACTATGCGGCCGATTACGAGATCACGCTCATCCTCCGGCGCGGCGATCAGGAAATCACCCTCAGCGGCCGTCGGCGCGATGGCCAGCCGCTCGGGCTGAGCTTCGAGCACCCCACCTTCGATGTCGATATCCGGTGCTGTAACAATCTGTGCCCATTCTGCTTTGTCTTGCAGATGGCTCCCCGGATGCGGCGCTCTTTGTACGTCAAAGATGACGATTATCGCTTCTCTTTTCTATTCGGGCACTACATCACGCTGACCAACCTGAGCGAGCACGACCGGTGGCGCATCGTCGAGCAGCATCTCAGCCCGCTGTATGTCTCCGTCCACGCTACCGATCTCGTCGTGCGTCGCAGGTGCCTGGGCAATCTCGACGCGCCGGATATCCTGGAGCAGTTGGCCTGGCTGACCGGGGAAGGCATCGAGGCGCACACTCAGATCGTCGTCACACCGGGGCTGAATGATGGCACTCACCTGGAACAGTCGATACGCGACCTGGCCGAGCTATATCCCGGCGTCCCGTCGGTGAGTGTCGTGCCGGTTGGGTTGACGCGGTATCACAAGTACGGGCATCGAACCAACACGCGCCGGGAAGCCGAGGGAGTACTCGATGCCTGCCATGCCTGGCAGAAGGACTTCCGCCGCCGGTTGGATGTCAACTTCGTCTACCCCACCGATGAGTGGTACCTGGTGACCGGGCGGCCGGTGCCGCCGCCGGAGGCTTACGACGGGCTCGACCTCACAGCCAACGGTCTGGGCATGGTACGGAATTTTCTGGACGATTGGGATGCCGCGCGGGCGGAGTTGGTCGGGAAGCCGCGTCTTAGGCGGCTGACGCTGGCGACCGCCGCGCTGTTTGCCCCGACGCTGGCCAATTGCGCCGCCGAGTTCGCCGCTCTGAGCGATGTAGCCGCCGATGTCATCTCGATTCCCAATACTCGACTGGGTGAGACGATCACCGTCTCCGGCCTGCTGATGGGCGAGGATATTGTCAGCCGGCTGTCCGGTCGAGATCTAGGTGATGTGGTGGCGCTGCCGCGCGTCACCTTCGATCACCCCGACACCATCAGCCTGGATGACTATTCACCGCTCGACATCGCCCGCGTGCTGGGTCGCCCGGTTGCTCTGGTCGATGGGATGGGCGACCTGGTCGATATCATTTACGGTCGGCCCGCGCTGTATTTCGATCCGGCGGCATAGGGTGGTCAGATCTGCCGGGAATTAGTTGTTGCCGGATTTGTTCTTTTGCCGGGAGAGGGCAATTCCAATGGCAACGCCAATCGCGATGCCCATGCCGACACCCACGGCGATGTTATCGATTGCCACGCCGAGGCTTGCTCCAATGGCCAGCCCAATCGCGATGCCAACCGCTATGACAATGCTGGTTTCTTTCGCATCCTCAATCTCGAATGTGCCTCTGACCAGTTTGCATCCCATACCCTGGCCCACTCTATCATCTTAGAGTACATTGAGGTTTGGGATAATCACAAATGTCTGCATCCTCCTCTCGGCTATCTCAGTCCTGAGGAGTTCGCAGCTCTTCTCTCCTCGGACACTGAATCTGTCCGCTAAAGTGGAGGAAGCCCAGAGTGACGAGAAAAGCTATAGCTCTCTGATCCCATGCGTCTCGCTCGTCTCATGATCGCTGGCTGCCTTGCCTATCTATGGATCGTTTTCCTGGGTACTTTAGCTATACAGACCGGCTTACACAAGATGATTCATCACACGTGCTTGCATTGTTGCCGGCCTCGATAAAAGGTCATGAGGGCAGATACTCTGTATCCACCCTCATGAGACCAGCTTGTGCTTAGCTGCAGTTGGAATATGGCAAACGAGATCAACTTGACGCTTCTACTACTGAGGGCAGAAGCCAATGCTATGTGTTGTTTCACCAGGCTGGAGGATATTGTTCCAACCCACTCCTTCGATGGTTACCTGGTTCCCGTTCTGGGAGATGAGGACGGCATTCCACAGATTGCCCACAATCCCATTGAAATCGAAAGTGGCCACCCAGTCTACAGGCTGGGAGCCGTTATTGGTCACCCAGATGTTTTTGCAAACATCGCCGTTGGGAGTGAGCCACGCCGTGATATTGGGACTCGGATTGGGACTAGGACTGGGATCGGGATTGGGCCCAGGATCCGTGGGGCAGAAGCCAATACTATGCGTCGTTTGACCCGGCTGGAGAATGTTGTTCCAACCCACTCCCTCGATGGCCACCTGGTTCCCATTCTGGGAGATGAAAATGGCATTCCAGAAGGACTCGGCATTGACCGTTCCTGGGAATTCAAAGGTTGCTATCCAGTCTACCGGCTGAGCCCCGTTGTTGGTAACGAAGACGTTATAGCAGACATCGCCATTGGGAGTCAGCGCCACTGACAGACTGGGGTTGGGATTGGAAGTAGGACTGGGCGTTGGGCCAGGGTTGGGATTGAGAGTAGGACTGGGTGTTGGGCCAGGATTGGGATTTGAGCCCGGTGTAACCACAATATCGGTCGGCTCCTTGTTCTCGCCACTGTAGGTAGCATTGAAGCCAAATATTACCGACCCGCCGGGCTCGATGACGCTGTTCCAATCCGGCGGGTTCCCGACCGTCACTGCGTTGCCGGTCTGTGTGTATTCGGCGCCCCACATTTCGTAAATATCCTGGTTGCCTGGGAACGTCCATGTCACCGTCCAACCGTAGATGGGCTCATCTGTGTTGTTGGTAATCGTTACGTCTGTCGTGAACCCGTTAGGCCAGTCCGGATTGTCCCGAATGTCGTATCGAGGAGTGAGATCATCATTGTGAGGAGGAGGAATGGGGCCGGGGCCAGGGCCAGGGCCGAGATCGGGTTCGGGACGGTTCTCGTCAAGATAGGCCGTTACCCAGGCAAAAGGTGCGTTCCAGTTGATGGTGACCTCGTTGACGGAGAAGGCATCAATATCGTCGACATAGCACTTCTGCGGGGCTAGATGGCACAGAGCCCATAGATTCATGGCGCTGGTCGTCTTGCAATCTCCCAGAGCTGTCTTATCAGAGTTGGGCCCACCGGAGATGGCGCCGGGAGGTGGTTCCGGGTAGCGATTATCTGGACGTGGCCAGGTCTGCTGGGCCCAGTGGCGATGGTGTGGGTTCTGCAGCGGATTCTCGCCATAGCCGCTGACGTAGCTCTTGCTCATCGCATTGCGTCCCAGGAGGTAGTCCATCCCACTGATCATGCCATTTAGATATCTGGGTTTCCAGGGATCGTCGTCGGCGGCAAAGTCGTGGGCCAGGCCCATGACGATCATGTTGTTGAGCACGAACGAGTTAGACCCCCATGGATATAGCTCAAGATTGCGGCCGATACCAGGATCAACATGGAGGTAACCCTTGAATGGTGTACCATGGCCTGAGCCCTCCGCGTTCTGAACGTACACCCTCGCCGCATTCATGATGTTAATACGGGCCGTGTTTTTTGTTGCTACCATGCTTGTATATTCGAGGATGTTCTTCGCGCTTGTTATGGGTGCTGTGGCTATCGATATCGCACCCAGCGCAGCTGTGTCCTTCCAGGTCATCGAGCCACTGCCGTCGTTCCCGAGATCGGTCGTGATTTCGACTATGCGCGGCACGTCGACATGGTCAGAACCAATGTATGGATCACCTGTTGTCCACCAAAGCTCGGCGGCTGCCCAGTGGAACTCATCCGACACATCGTCATCATCGTATGGGCCACCGCCATTAAAGCGGCCAGCTACCGCGTACAAGTCCGGGTGTCGATTGGCTGCATCCCAGGCTGCTATGGCTGCATTCAGACATCTATCTGCAAACTCATCATCATCGCCGACTGCGTCATCATCGAGATGGCGCCAGATACGAGCACACTGTGCCCCTACAGCTGCCAAGTTCAGGGTAGCAGCGGTGGAGGGTGGGTATACCGCACGTTCTCCATAGTCTTTGCGATAGTATCGCCCGATCCGAGGATAGGTGAGAACTTCATCCGGCCGGTAGGGGAGATCGGTCCACAAGGTGTCGTGCAACATGTGATGGACCAGCCCGGATGCCGACACACCGCCATCAGGCACCACGTAGCGCCCGTCAGTACTGGCGGGAGGCACCTGCATATTGAGCATGAACTCCAACTCATGCCGTGCCTCGTCGAGAATGTCGGGGATGCCGTTATCATTCTCAGGAATATTCATTGTTCCATCTCCGAAGGCCTGCGGATTGTGCTCATACATATTTTGCAGGGTCCATACGGAGATGCCGCCATTGACGACGTACTTGCCATGATCTCCGGCATCGTACCATCCTCCGCGCCCATCGACATAGTAGGGATGCTCGTCGTCCACGCCTCTAAACATCGGAGGGCCGTCGATCTGTTGACCACTTTCATCGAGCGTCATGACGCAGTTTACCCACTCTGTCCCATCTAGCACCGTTCCGTCAAGCGTGGTGCCATCGTCTTTGTATCCCCCGGAAAAACACGGAACTTCTCCATCGTAAGGAGATGGCACCGGATCTGGGGGCTGCGCGATCGGGTACTGGTGCCCTGCACCACGTGCCCAATCGCTACCCACGAGATCTGCCAAAATCGCTTCACCACTGCGGTTGTGATAGAAGTAGGCCAATGCGTTATACTTCATGTCCTCATAGATGCCATCTCTGACTTCAAATGGCGGGCTATAGTGGATGACATCTTGAGTTGGCTCTACTACAGCGTAGAGACGATAAGTCCCGGGGACAAGGGGTTCACCCGTGAAATCAATGATGTGGAGATAGTCTCCAGAAGACATATCAGTGCCACCTGTACCACCCTCAAATACCTCTGTGAGGCCACAGTTGCCCGAGCACACAGGATTGTTATTTTCGTCCACCAACCCCCAACCGACAGGATCGCTGGGCTCATCGAAGGCGACAGTTGCTATCTTGGGGCCATGCACAAAGTAGCCATGCTGGTTGACTCGAACTGGAAAGGACTCTTGTGGAGGGTCTTCTTGTGGAAGTTCGTCGATGACCTCGAGTTTGATATTGTCAAAACAGATTGTATCACCCAGGTTTTCAGCATAGCCCAGGTGAAAAGTAAACTCTGCACCTTCATCTTCCATCGGGCCACCGAACTCATCGTTTATTAGCCTTCCATCAAAATCGAACACCTCAACCCCTCTACTATCTTCGCAAGAGGTATCAGGCGGATCGCCGGGCGTTACTGTACAGGTCGCCGACCACTGTTCCGGGGCGAAAGGCACATGCCCTTGCGCCACTTTCACGTCGAACTTGGCACCGTCATTTTTTATATCCTCCTTCACAAAGGCATCAAAGCTGGGAGAGTAAGTGCGACCCTCCCTGATGTGCAGCCGTCGCTGTCTTAGCTGCACGCCATAGGCGGATGTACCTAAATTCTCAACCGTAACACAGACAAAGTGATTACCAGTCTCGTGATCCCACGAGCGCACGCCACTGATCCTGCCCGGATAGGTCTCGGATGTTGTCCAGGGCCAGATCATGTTCTCTCCTTCAAAGTCGCCGTTCTTGATCAGATCGTGCAACTGCGGTGCTGCTACTGCTGAAGACCTCAACATCACAACGGCCACCAGCACGAATCCCAAGACCAGAACCGCGAGGATGGCTAGATAACGTCTCTTTGCAAACATTCTTGTCTCCTTAGGTGCTTTCCGGATAAACTCTGGAGAAGCTTTCCGGAAATCTCATTGAAACCCGGCAAGACTCTGCTGTCCTAGGCTGACTCACTTGCCGGATTTCACTTAGCCTAACACCATGGTTAGGCACTTCACTCTTGTTTTCGTTGGTAGGTTCTTTGCAGCGAAGTTGTTGGGCCAGCGCCTCCTTTCAATGTGTTCCAACCGAACTAAGCACACCTGATCCAGGTAGGCCCAATCGGCCTGCCCAGGAATAGGAAAGACGAGCGGTTAGCTATCAGCCAGTCAGCGTCTAGCCAACAGATATGAGTTAGTGTCTCGACAGTCATCAGGGCTTCTCACTGACTCGCATGCAACTGCATGCCCTATGGGGGATCGGCCAGACGCGGTCAGCGACTCAGATAATCGATTGCCGTTCAGCCACAGGTGCTTGAGATTGGTCAGTTGGGCGAGCTCTGCGGGCAGCTCGGAAAGGGGGTTGCCGGATAGATCTAGTGCACTGAGGTTGATCATCTGACCCATCTCTGGGGGAAGTTCCTGGAGATGGTTGTTGTGCAAGAACAGTGTCCGGAGTTGGGTCAGTCGTCCGATCTCCGGCGGCAAATCTGAAAGCTGGTTGTGAGACAGAACCAGATCCCGCAGCTTGACCAGTTGCCCGATCTCTGGTGGTAGAGCCGACAGTTGGTTGTGATCCAGGCACAATAGCTGGAGGTTGGTCAATAGCCCGATCTCTGGAGGCACCTTCCCCTGTAAGTTATTGTTGGTCAACTCCAAACCTACAATATGACCGTCGGACCATGTCACACCATCCCAATGACAAATGGGTTGGTTGCTCAACCAGTTGTCCTGGTATGACCAATATGTGCCTCCAGTTGCCCGGTACATGGCTACCAGCACCTGCCGTTGATCTTCCTCAGTGCTCACTATCAAGTTCTCCTCGACACGCGCAAGTTCATTACCATCCCTGACGTATGGTACAATACACCTCTGAATTAATTCTGAATTAGCACCTTGGCTGTGGCTGACAAGCGATGCGGAATGGGGGGAGATGTGCGGCTGTAGCAACATGCGATATTTTGTCTCTAGACCCACCCTGCCAACCTCTGAACGGTAACAAGCTTGTCTGTCCAGTCATCACATATCTGGATTATCCATGTTGTTGCCAGTGTGTGAGGTATTTGTGAGGTATCTATGTTGACACTTGCTCTGCTAGGCTCTCCGTCGATTACTTTGGATGGCAAGCCTGTCACTGGTTTTGCCTCCAAGAAAGTTGTGCTGCTGGTCTGCTATCTTGTTCTTGAAGGAGATCGCAGCCATATCCGCGAGACGCTGACCTGTCTGTTGTGGGGAGAGAAGCCCGATCGGAGTGCCAGGGCTAGCCTGAGCCAGGCACTCTACAACATGCAGAAACTCCTACCGGGTCATTTCATCGTGACAACTACAACTGTTGCTTTCGATATAACACGCCCACATCAATTGGATATGGGCATATTTTGCGAGACGATTGAACAGCCGGAGGCCAATATTGCTCAGATGGAGAAGGCGATTGCTCTGTATCGGGGAGACTTTCTCGAAGGATATCCTGTCGATTACAGCCCTGAATTGGGGGAGTGGTTGAACCGGAAGCGGGAGCATTACCAGGTGATGCTGCTTTCTGGGATGGAAAAACTGGCTGCTTGCTATGTGGCGCGGGGGCAGTGGAAGCCGGCTGCCGATCTCGATCGGCGGATATTAGCTATTGAGCCATGGCATGAGGAAGCCCATCGGCAGTTGATGCTCTGTCTGGCCCGGCAGGGAGAGTACAACGATGCGCTAGCTCACTACCAGATCTGCTGTCAAGTGCTTGATAAGGAACTTGGTGTGACCCCCAGCGCCGACACCGTGGCTCTGCATGAACGTATCTGGAAAGCTCGCGCGGCCAGGCGGCACAATTTGCCGCTTGCCTCAGGGGTGTTTGTCGGGCGCCAGGCCGAACTAGAACATCTTGCTCTGCGAATGCGCGACGCTGATTGCCGTTTGATCACGCTTGTCGGGCCTGGCGGTGTCGGAAAAACACGCCTGGCCCAAGAATTGATCCGCCGGCATATGCATGAATTTCTTAGTGGGGCCTACCTGGTATCGCTGGTATCGATCACGCGACCTGAGTTGATTGTGCCAGCCATCGCCGACGTGACAGGAATCGAGATTTCCGGCCCGGCTCCACTTCGCGAGCAACTGATCGAACAAATAGGTGGCCAGGAGTTGCTGCTGGTACTGGATAGTTTTGAGCATTTGGTCAATGGCTCCGATCTGATTGTCGATATCCTGAAGGGGGCACCAGAGGTAAAGATAATTGTGACTTCGCGCGTGAAGCTTGACCTGCGCGATGAGTGGGTGTTCACTCTTGACGGGCTGCCAGTTCCACCGGAGGGAATCGATGCGGTCGAGCAGTTGCAGCATTACGATGCGGTGGAGCATTTTGTGAACAGTGCAAAGCGACAGCAGGTGGGCTTTGTTCTGCTGGGACAGCAAGTCAATGTCGGTCGCCTTTGCCGTATTCTGGGTGGCTCGCCGCTAGGCATTGAGCTGGCCGCTGGTCTGCTGCCGGCGGTCTCCTGTGTACAGATTGTCGTTGAGCTAGAACGAAACCTGGATGTTCTGTCTACTACCCGGCGAGATGTGCCTGAGCGCCACCGTAGCCTGCGAGCCGTATTCGATCATTCCTGGCAGTTGCTGGCAGTGGATGAGCAACGTATCTTCTCTTGTTTGTCTATATTCCGAGGTGGTTTTACCTTGGAAGCAGCCACAGAAGTGGCCGGTGCTGATATGCATATGCTGAACAGATTGGTCTCCCAATCTCTGCTATATATATTGGTTGATGAGGACGGTGCGACTTCTCGCTATGAGATCCACGAGACTCTTCGGCAATATGCAGAGGAGATGCTGAGGGCGTGTCTTGCACCGGAAACGCAGAGGCAAATAGAGGAGGCGCATATTGCCTATTACGTTGATTTTCTGGTGTGGCAGTGGAAAAGATGGCAAGATGGGGACCAACAGGCAGCCATTGCAGCTATTAGCAGAGATCTGGGCAATATTCGCATGGCTTGGCACGGAGCGGCGGCCCGCGGCGATGTGGGGGCGATTGATATCGCCATGAATCCTTTGCACAGATTCTATGATATGCGTGGATGGTATCAAGAAGGAAAAGATCTGCTCTCTCTGGCCCTGGAGGGGGTACACGATCAAGAATCGCCTGATGCGCAACATGCCTATGGACATTTATCCGCTCGTCTGGCTTGGTCTCATCTCCATCTTGGACAGATGGCTGAGGCCGAGCTGTTGGCCCGGCAAGGAGTTGAGGTATTGCGCCAACATGATGAGGGCAAGCTCTTGGCTTTTGCTCTGAATACCTTGGGGGCCATTCAGAATAATGTGGGAAGGTATGGTAGTGCCAGGGAGAACTTCCAAGAGAGCCTGGCCATCTACCGCAGGCTGGGATATCAGCGTGAGTGTTACGCTCCACTGGTCAATCTGGGCTTTGCTTGTAACCGTGTTGGTGATTATGAGACTGCCAAGCAGGTCTTGGGGGAAGGCATCACGCTATGCTATGAAGAGGAGATCCGTGATGGCGTGGTCTATTTCTTGGTCAATCTGGCCGATTTGCATTGTGTGATGAGAGATTTGACCACCGCGAAGCGTTACTATGAACAGGCGTTGCCGATATGCGAGGAGCTTGGACTTCAGCAAGTCAAAGCAGGAATCTTAATCAGTTTGAGCAAGATATACGTATACCAGACGGCGTTTGAGCAGGCACTTGAGGTCTCTCAAGAGGGAATTGCAATACTATGCCAGACTGACCATCCGCAGACACGGGCTGGAGGATTAGTGTGGCAGGGATTGGCTCATCATGGCCTGGGAGATGAATTGCCGGCGCGCCGCTGTATCATCGAGGGTTTGAAAATAGCCTTGAAAATACAGGTTGTGCCCTCAATGCTTCTTCTGTTGATGGGGGGCGCAGTCTTGCTAAGTGATGGTGAGCATCCGGCAAAAGGTATTGAGCTGTTGATGCTCGTAGCTCAGCATCCTCTGGCTGAAGAGGGGGATCGGGTGTATGCGTTGGAGCTGTTGGCGGAGCGGGGTGTTACTTTCCCGGATGATCGGTCATTTGAGCAAGATCGGCCAGTGGCAGAAGTTGCCAGCATCCTCTTGGCAGAGTTGCAAATGCCGACTTCACCGAGCATTATCTATGGTGAGGATAATGCTGAAAGTCGAATGGACCAACAGGATAACACCTGAACCAGACAATCTTGGCTCAACGTGGAAAAGTGGGGTTAGGTTAGGAAACCTATATGGTCCTCAGCAGGGGTATAGTCAAGAAGCGGTAGAAAGCTGAGGAGACAAGAAAGATGAAAGCAGAAAAAAACCGAATGCAGGCCAAGACAGCAGAACAGCGGTTCAGGCATTTGCTGGAAACGGAGTATGCCTTTTCGTCCAAGATGGCGGAGTTGCTGATGGAGGAAGTCCAGCAATACCTGGTTGGAAGGCAGCGTATATGAGGCCAGGGCAAATGAAAGTGTGGCTGGTAGCAAGGGAAGCACGGTATGGGCAGTTGCTCAGCAAGACACGGAGCCAAGAAGTGGTGTGGACAATAGACGCAGAGGATTTGTGGGGAATCCCAAGTTGAACAGATACCTGCAAAAGAGGATCTTGGGTAGCAATAAGCCAGGCCAGCCGCTATACTGTTTTTATCGCAGCAGAACCGATAATCAGGAGGCGCTTTTGAGATAATCGAACCATAATTGGGAAAGCAAGCGCATGGCCCCGCATTGGCGGGGTGACGAGGAGGCGGTCCCCCACTGCGAGGTGGGGTTAACCCCGGCAATCTCGCCGGGGGGAAATCGAGAGATCAGCGGATGCCGCCAGGACGTGCCACCGTCCTTAGCTTCTCCCCATACAACCCAATCAATCAGACCGCCCTGACAAACCCACGGGACAAAACAGGCCGGTCGTGGCACATGGCGATCAGCGTATGGCATACATCATATAGCATATAGTTGCCCAGATAAATCTTTGCAGCGAGCGGACGCAGGTCATGCTTCGCGCTATGACTCATTGCCCTTGTGCGGATGGGTGAAAATTGTTCTGGCAAACTATATGAACTGTTGTTTATGGCATATGGCTGAGAACTGTTCACTGTCGACCGTGAACTATAAATTGTGACTGTCTCGAAAGGAGTCAGCTATGTGTGGCATCGTTGGTTACGTTGGCCCTGGTGATGCTGTGCCGATCATCCTTGGGGGCCTCAAACGTCTTGAATATCGCGGTTACGATTCGGCCGGGCTGGCCGTGTTGGAAAATTCGCACATTGAGCTTCGGCGCGGAGCCGGCAAGCTCGCGCAATTGGAGAAACTTGTGTTGGAGCGGCCGCTAAGCGGTCATGTGGGCATCGGGCATACCCGTTGGGCGACGCACGGTCAGCCCAACGAACGCAACGCCCATCCTCATATCGGCATGACGGGCGACGTGGTGGTGGTTCATAACGGCATCGTCGAGAACTTCCTCGATCTCCGCGCCGATTTGCAGTCTGAGGGGGCGGAGTTCAAGAGCGATACCGACACCGAGACCATCGTCCACCTGATCGAGCGTCACCTGGCCCAGGGGCAATCGCTGGCTGATGCGGCGCGCGCGTCCTTTGCGATGCTGAAAGGGGCTCAGGCAGTCGTGGCCTTCAGCCGCGCGGAGCCTGATCGATTGGTGGCCTGCCGGATCGGGAATGCGGGCGGCGTGGTGCTGGGTTTGGGTGAAGACGAGATGTACGTGTCATCCGATATCCCGGCCATCCTTGAGCACACCCGTCGATTGGTGTTCCTGGAGAGCCGCCAGATGGCCATTGTCACCGCCGATGGATATACCGTCGAGACGCTGGACGGCGAGCCGGTCAAACCGCGCGTCCAGGTGATCGCGTGGGATCCGGTCAGCGCCGAAAAGGGCGAGTACAAACACTTCATGCAGAAGGAGATTTTCGAGCAGCCCCGCGCACTAACCGATACCATCCGGGGCAGGGTAGACTTTGAGCGTAGGAAGGTCCGGCTGTCCGCTCTCAACCTGACGGAGGAGCGAGCCTGTTCGATCAGCAAGATCATCACGGTTGCCTGCGGCACATCTTACTACGCCGGCCTGGTTGGTAAAGCGATCATCGAGCGGATCGCCCGCCTGCCCGTCGAAGTCGCCATCGGCTCCGAATTTCGCTATGCCGATCCCATCCTTGACAATTCGATGGCTGTCCTGGCGATCACGCAGTCCGGTGAAACGGTCGATACGCTCGCGGCGATGGAAGAGGCCCGTGATAAGCAGGCGCTGGTTTGGAGCATCGTTAATGCTATTGGCAGCCAGGCCATGCGGCAGGCTGACGGCTACATCTCCATGCACGCCGGGCCTGAGATCGGCGTTGCCAGCACCAAGGCCTTCACGACATCGATCATCGATCAGTATTTGCTGGCCTGCCTGCTGGCCCAGCTGCGTGGGACGCAAGAGCCGGAAGTCCTGGCTGCCTATATCGATGACCTGGCCCGGCTGCCTGACCTGGTCGGAAGTGTGCTCGATCACGACACCGCGTATCGGGAGCTGGCCTATCAGCTTTACCAGTACACCAATTTCCTGTACCTGGGGCGCGGGAGCAATTACCCGATTGCTCTGGAGGGGGCGCTTAAGCTCAAAGAGTTGAGCTACATCCATGCGGAAGGGTATCCCGCCGGAGAGATGAAGCATGGTCCCATCGCCCTGCTCGATGAGAGTATGCCGGTGTTGGCGATTGCCGTCCGGGATGGGGTCTATGAGAAGATGCTCTCCCAGATCGAGCAGGCCAGGGCGCGCGGCGCCATCGTGATCGCGCTGGCGACCGAAGGCGATGAGCTGATCGCGGAGAAGGCCGATCACGTGCTGTATGTCCCGCCGACCCCAGTGCTGCTGTCGCCGGTGGTCAATGTGCTGCCCCTGCAACTTTTGGCCTATCACATCGCTGTTTGGCGTGGCGCGGATGTCGATCAGCCGCGCAACCTGGCCAAGAGCGTGACAGTGGAGTAGGGAGAAATTGGCAGGCTATGTCTAAGCAGAAGAGCCCTGGCGCATGAGTTTGCCGGGGCTCTTTTGCTTGTAGACGTATGCACATCCCTCTGAAGCAGGAGCTCCGGCGGTGCTTTTCGCTTCGTGCGATGGGACAGAGTAGATTCGCTCCAGCTCCGGGCACAGGGTAACCGGGTAACCGGCGAAGATGCATCAGCACATGTCCCGGGCATCGGCATGGCGCATGTGATTAATTACCGGCGTCCAGGAATTGGACTTTGAACAACCAGGTATAGGCTCACCAGAAGGAGAGTGAGAGCAAAAACGAGAAAGCTGGGTCTGAAAGTGCAGAAGGAAGCCGAGTCTTAGGGTTTAAGCTTGGCGCCAGGGGGCTTGTTTCGCAAAAGCTTATTGACAACCGTACCACAAAATGATATCATGAAAGTGCTTTCATGAAAGTTCTTTCATGATATGAAACAGACAAAAGACCCCTTCCCGACGATTTACGACGTGGCCCAGGCCAGCGGCTTGAGCATTGCCACGATATCGCGGGCGCTGAATAACCCTGAAAAGGTTAGCCCGGCCACCCGCGAGCGGGTGATGCGCGTCATCGACGAGATTGGATTTGTTCCCAAGGCTGATGCCCGTGCCCGGGCTCTACAAAACACAGGGCGTATTGGGGTAGTGTCGCCATTTTTTACCGCCCCGTCCTTTGTCCAGCGACTGCGCGGCATTGCAGATGGGCTATCATCGACTCATTACGAGATGGTCGTCTACCCGGTCGATTCGGGCGAGCACATCAAACACTACATCCAAACCCTGCCGCTGACTCGCAGCCTGGACGGCTTGATCATCGTCTCAATGGCCGTCAGCGATGATGATGCCCGTCGTCTACGCGATTATCAGATCGAGACTGTCCTGATTGAATTCCCCCACCCAAAACTGAACACCATCGAAATCGACGACTTCGAGGGAGGCCTGATGGCAGGCCAATACCTGATCGATAAAGGACATCGGCAAGTCGGCTTTCTGGGTGTGGCAGGCTTGCCTGAATTCGCCATCCATCCTGAGAGCCGTCGTCTGGCCGGGTTTCGCAAGTCACTTGCACGCGCCGGGTTAACCCTGCCGGAAGCCTACATTTGCAATGCCCCTTACCGCCTCGAATTGGACGAGAGTGTACAGAAGTTGCTGGAACTGGCTGAAAGGCCGACCGCTATTTTCGCGGCCACCGATTTGCAGGCGATGGGCTTGCTGAAAATTGCCCGGGAGAAGGGCTTATGTGTACCCGAAGACCTGGCTATTATCGGTTTCGACGATATTGATTTTGCCGATTATGTGGGTCTGACAACCATTCGCCAACATATGTACCAATCAGGAAAGTTAGCCGTCGAGCTACTTCTCTCACGGCTGAAACAACCCGATCTCGATGTGCAACATCTAAAAATACAACTAGAATTGGTCGAGAGAAACACAGCCTGATCAGATGGTCTGAACAATACGGATGGAGAATCCAATTCTGAAAGGAGGTGCAACATCAAGCAATAATACACAATGGAAAGCCAAAGTTTCTCAGTACTGTGTTCAAACCTATATATTCAAACTGTTTGGAGGATAAGATGAAAACAACGATTTGGCGCATCGCGCTTTTGGTAGTAATAGCTACGATGTGCCTGAGTGCTTGCACTGCCGCAACTGAAGTTCCAACCCAAGCGGCTGAATCCTCTGGCTCTTACCTGGAGAGGGCCTTTGCAGGCGAGTTCGATGGTACCGTTGTAACCATGGCCGGCCCGTTTGTTGACAGCGACGCCGTCAAGTTCGAGGAGTCAATCAAGGACTTTGAAGAGAAAACCGGCATCGACATCCAGTATGCCGGCTCGAAGGAATTTGAAGCCTCGATTTCCATCAGCATCGACGGCGGCAATGCCCCTGATATTGCGGACTTCCCGCAGCCCGGCCTGCTCGAAACCCAGGTTAAGAAGGGCAAAGTTGTTGACCTGAACACCTTCCTCGACATGAAAAAACTCCAGGCCAATTACAACCAGTCCTGGCTCGATATGGCAACCATGGAAGGTCCGGATGGCCCGATCATGGCTGGTGTTTGGGGACGTGTGAATGGCAAGTCGCTGGTCTGGTATCCCAAGAAAGCCTTTGACGAAGCCGGATACGAAGTCCCCGAAACCTGGGATGAGCTGATCGCTCTGTCAGACCAGATCGCTGCCGATGGCGACACCCCCTGGTGTATTGGTATCGAATCCGGCGCGGCCACCGGTTGGGCAGCCACCGACTGGATGGAAGAGATCATGCTGCGCACCACGTCGCTGGAAAACTACGATAAGTGGGTCACGGGCGAGCTAAAATTCGACTCACCCGAAGTTCGCAAGGCTGCTGAGACCATGTCAGATCTGTGGTTCAAGGAAGGCTATGTTTACGGCGGACGCCAGGCCATTGTGACCACTTCCTTTGGTGACTCTCCCAAGCCGATGTTCGAAAACCCACCCAAGTGCTGGCTGCATAAGCAGGGCAACTTCATTACCTCCTTCTTCCCCGAAGGGCTTGAGGCCGGCGTTGATTATGACTTCTTCTACTTCCCCGGCATCGACACGACCTACGGCGAACCCGTTCTCGTGGCCGGTGATATCTATGCCATGTTCAATGACCGCCCTGAAGTTCGCGCCGTGATGGAATACTTCACCACCGGTGCTTCGGTTGAAGGTTGGGTGCGCGCCGGCGGCGCGATCTCTCCACACCTCGACTCCAACCTGGATTGGTACAGCAACGCAGTGGATCGCGGTGTGGCCGAGATCATCCTGAATGCCACCTCGGTACGCTTCGACGGCTCTGACCTGATGCCGGGCGCAGTTGGCTCTGGCTCATTCTGGAAGTCGATGACCTCCTACATCTCGGATTCAATTGATCTGGATACTGCACTGAAGGAAATCGACGCAGCCTGGCCACAATAAATCGGCCTTTATGTAAACATCGCACAATCGTTTTTTTGTTGCTTAATTGACTGGAAGGGCAGAGGTGTCAGGAGACGAGCACCTCTGCCCCGATCCTAAATACGTCATCATAAGTCATCCGGCGAGGCGAGTTACATGAACAGTTCTAGTAGTTCCTCTCAAAAACAAACCGGCATATTGGTTTGGATAGCCGCCAATACCAGCCGGTTATTAATCTCGCTTTTTGTGCCTATCATCACCTTCCTGATCCTGTGGCAGGGCTTTCTCTTCCTTCGCGACAGCAATGCTCCCCAAATAGTGATTGTGCTCGTTTCAATTCTCTGGGGGGTTGGTGGTGTGGCACTGCTGTATTTCATTTCGAATTACATTATCGAGAGCCTGCCGCGGGCCTGGACTTATCGCTTACAGCCATTTGTCTTTGTCGGGCCGGCACTGGCTATTTTAGCCTGGTTTTTGGCCATCCCCACCCTGCGTACCTTGCGTCTAAGTTTCCTGAACGAGACCGGCTTCCAATTTGCAGGCCTCAACAACTATATTTTCGCACTGACAGACCGTATCATGCTTGAAGCCTTCCGCAACAATTTGCTGTGGATGATCTTTGGTACATTTTTCTGTCTGGCATCCGGCCTGTTGATTGCTGTCCTGGCAGATCGCAGCCCGTTCGAGAAAATCTACAAGGCTATCATTTTCATGCCAATGGCGATTTCCTTCGTCGGCGCAGGCGTCATCTGGAAGTTCGTCTATGCCTACAAAGGTGAAGGCGTTGGTATCCAAGAAATTGGCCTGTTGAATGCGATTGTGATAGCGTTGGGCGGAAAATCCCAGGCCTGGCTGCTAACGCCACCCTGGAACAACTTCCTGCTGATTGTGATCATGGTCTGGCTGCAAACCGGCTATGCGATGGTGATTCTCTCTTCAGCCATCAAGGGCATTCCCAGTGAATTGCTCGAAGCAGCCCGTGTGGATGGGGCCAATGAATTTCAAGTCTTTTTCGGTATCATGATACCCTCCATCCAAAGCACTCTCATGGCAGTCGGAACAACCGTTTTGATTTTCAGCCTGAAACTGTTCGATATTGTGCGCGTGATGACCGGCGGCAACAATGGCACTAACGTTATTGCTAATGAGTTCTACATCCAACAATTTACTTATGGGCATTCTGGTCGCGCTTCAGCTATTGCCATCATCCTGCTGATCGCGGTCATCCCGGTCATGCTCTACAATCTGCGTGAGTTCCGGGAAAGGAGAGCTTTTTAAATGGCCGACAAATCTTCGAGCTCGCAAAAAAGAACCTCTCGCTTTCTGGTCGAAGCAACGCTGATCGTCATCAGCCTGATCTGGATCATTCCTACCATCGGTGTGCTTGTCACCTCCTTCCGCCACTCACAAGATATTTTCTCATCCGGCTGGTGGACGATACTTCCACATCGTGACTGGGTGGAAGTATCCGAAATTCGTCTTGACGAATCAGTTGACGTCGATGCTCCCATCACTATTGGCGACGTCACTGTTACCTTTGAAGAACTTCGCCAGGGTGTGGAGGACGGCAATCAAAAACTGATCTGGTTCGGCAACAAACGCACCCGTCTGGTCAAGGTTCAGGAATTGCAGTGGAAAATGTTCGATACCCAGTTGACGCTTGAAAACTATACCAATGTTCTCAGCGGAATCGAAGTCCGATTCAAGGATGCGAGCGGCGCGGAAATTGTACGTCAGGGTAACAACCTGAGCGTGGCGTTCCTCAACTCGGTAGCTGTAGCCGTACCTGCCACCATCATTCCAATCCTGATTGCGGCCTTTGCTGCCTATGGTTTTGCCTGGATGAACTTCCCTGGGCGTAAGATTTTCTTCATCATCGTCGTCGCCCTGTTAGTCGTCCCCTTGCAAATTGCCCTGGTGCCGATCTTGCAAGATTACACTCGCCTGAACTTGAATGGCACTTACCTGGCTATCTGGCTGGCTCATACTGGTTTTGGCCTGCCGCTGGCCGTTTATTTGCTCTTCAACTACATAGGCACACTGCCGCGTGAAACCCTGGAAGCTGCTTTCATCGATGGGGCCTCCCATTTCACCATCTTCACCCGCCTGATTCTGCCGCTCTCAGTTCCGGCCCTGGCCTCTTTTGCCATCTTCCAATTCCTTTGGGTTTGGAACGATTACCTGGTGGCCCTGGTCTTCCTGGGAGACAAAAATCGCGTCATGACCAGCGCCCTGGCAGCCATGGTCGGTGAAAAAGGACAGGACTGGCACTTTCTCACCTCTGGAGCATTCCTGAGTATGTTGCTGCCCCTGGCTGTCTTTTTCGCCCTGCAACGCTATTTTGTGCGCGGCATGATGGCAGGATCAATTAAAAGCTAACTGTGCTTATGAAAAAACTTTCGACAAACAATCCGCGCAGATTATGGTATCAAGATGCTATCTTTTACGAAGTCAACCTGCGCGCTTTTTACGACAGCAATGCTGATGGGCATGGCGATCTACCAGGACTGATCCGGAAACTCGATTATCTGCGCGAATTAGGGGTAGATTGCATGTGGTTAATGCCGATTTACCCCTCTCCGCGCAACGATGATGGGTACGATATCTCAGACTATTGCAACATCGACCCGGTCTTTGGCACCCTCGATGATTTCAAAGACTTGCTCGATGAATCTCACCGGCGCGGGATGCGCGTCATTACCGACCTGGTATTGAATCACACTTCCGATCAGCATCCCTGGTTTCAGGCCGCCCGCGCCGACCGCCGCTCACCCTACCGGGACTTCTACGTCTGGAGCGATACCGACCAGAAATACCGGGATGCTCGCATCATTTTTACCGATACAGAGGAATCCAACTGGACCTTCGACCCTGTGGCCGGGCAGTATTTCTGGCATCGCTTCTACAAATCCCAGCCTGACCTGAACTACGACAATCCTGAAGTCCAGCAAGCCATGCTCGATATCGCTAAATTCTGGCTCGACCTTGGTATCGACGGCTTCCGCGTCGACGCGCCGCCCTACCTGTTCGAGCGCGAAGGCACCAGCTGCGAAAATCTGCCTGAAACCCACGCGTTCCTCAAAAAGTTCCGAGCATTTGTTGAAGCTCAAAACCCCGAGGCACTGCTGCTCAGCGAAGCCAACCAGTGGCCCGAAGAAGTACGTGAATATTTTGGCGATGGCGACGAGATGCACATGAACTTCCATTTCCCGCTCATGCCGCGCATCTTTCAATCCCTGGCCCTGGCCGACCGTGCTCCTATCGATGAAATCCTGGCGCGTACACCCGACCTACCACCCGGCTGCCAGTGGGCTACCTTTCTGCGCTGCCACGATGAACTTACGCTTGAGATGGTCACCTCCGAAGTTCGACAATTCATGTGGGAGTTCTACGCCCCCCAGCCACGTATGCGCCTGAACAGAGGCATACGTCGCCGCCTTGCGCCTCTGCTCGACAATCACCCTGCTCGCCTGCGCGTCGCCCATTCCATCCTGCTGACCCTGATTGGCTCACCAACCCTCTATTATGGTGACGAAATCGGCATGGGTGATAACATCCAGCTTGAAGACCGCAACGGCGTGCGTACTCCCATGCAGTGGGATGACAGCCCTAACGCCGGTTTCTCGGCTGCCCGCGCGGAACAACTCTACGCGCCTGTGATTGTGGATGAAACCTATGGATACCAACGCCTGAATGTTTCTTCACAAGAAAGAGAGCCGGATTCGCTCCTGAACTGGCTTCGGCGAATCATTCACATCCGCCGCCTATATACCGCCTTCGGAGATGGGACGCTATGCCTGTTGTCCTGCGAAAACCCAGCCATTCTGGCCTACATTCGTCACAACAGCAACCAAACTCTGCTGGTTGTTAACAATCTGTCGTCTCAACCGCAAAGCTTCCGCCTCAACCTGGCCAGATGGAGCGAGCATACCCGCGCTGCCTTGCTTGACGGCGAAAGCGGCCCATCCCATGGTGACTTTCAGAGCACCCTACCCGGCTACGGATTCCAGTGGTACGAATTAAGCACCAACGTCTCCTGACGTTGGTGCTTTTAGAAAGGTCAACACTATGTCCCCTCTCTATGGCGGAATCGAAGCGGGCGGCACCAAGTTTGTCTGTGCAATCGGCAGCGGGCCGGGAGCTATCTGCGCTGAGGCGCGTTTTCCAACGACCAGCCCAGAGGAAACCATCCAACAGGCAATTGCCTTTTTCGATGAGCAACACACACTGCGGCGCCAGCCGTTGGCCGCCATCGGCATTGCCTCCTTCGGCCCGCTCGACCCCAACCCGGACTCGCCCACCTTCGGCCACATTACGTCTACCCCCAAACCGGGCTGGAAAAATGCCGATCTGGCCGGGGAAATCAGACGTACGCTGAAAGTTCCGGTTGGCTTCGACACCGATGTCAACGGCGCCGCTCTGGCCGAGAGACGCTGGGGCGCGGCCCAGGGGCTCGACACTTTTCTCTACCTGACAATCGGCACCGGCATTGGCGGCGGCGGCATGGTCGGCGGCCAACTCATGCACGGATTGATCCACCCGGAAATGGGCCACATCCGACTGCCGCATGACCGGCAAGCCGATCCCTTCGACGGCTTTTGCCCTTATCACGGCGACTGTCTCGAAGGCCTGGCAGCCGGCCCGGCCATCGAGCAGCGATGGAACGCCAGAGCAGAAACTCTACCACTGGAACATCCTGCATGGGCGCTCGAAGCCCATTACCTGGGACTGGCGCTCAGCGACTTCATTTGCATGTTGTCGCCCCAACGCATCATCCTGGGCGGTGGGGTGATGTCCCAACTCCATCTCTTTCCACTGGTACGCGCCAAAGTGCAAGAACTGCTCAACGGCTATGTCCAATCGCCGCGCATTCTAGAGGAAATCGATGCGTACATCGTTCCACCTGCCCTCGGCGCGCAGGCTGGGGTATTAGGGGCCCTGGCACTCGCCGAAGCGGCTATATAGCAGTCCACGACCGGAAATTCCATGTATCTACTCGACATCGCCCTCGAAACACAACGTGCGTTGAGCAGGCTCTTGCCACGCATCGAAGCCCGGTATGACACACGCATAGCCGGCCGACCCGGTGATTGGCACGCCTTCCAACATCGGCTCGACGCACACTTTCCGCGCTTATTCGAGCTTTTGCTGCAACTGTATGGCCAATGCCCTGATCTATACTATCACCTCGAAGAACTGCTGGCCCTGATGGCCGGCACCTGGCTCGATCGCCGTCCTGAATTGAAACAACTCGATATCGAGCGTGAGCAGGCTCCGCGCTGGTTCCAGTCTAACCAAATGTTGGGCGGCATATGCTATGTCGATTTGTTCGCCGCGACATTGGCCGGGCTGCGCGAGAAAATCCCCTATTTTCAGGAGCTTGGTCTGACCTACCTGCACTTGATGCCGCTGTTCAAATCACCGCCCAGCGAAAACGACGGCGGTTATGCCGTCAGCAGTTACCGTGAAGTCAACCCGACCCTGGGCACTATCGCTGAGTTGGCTGAGTTGGCCGAAGAGCTGCGGCAGGCAGGCATCAGCCTGGTGCTCGATCTGATATTCAACCACACCGCGGACGACCACGAATGGGCTCTTCGTGCCCTGCAAAACGACCTGGAAACCCGCGATTACTATTACATCTTTCCCGACCGTCAGATGCCGGATATCTACGAGCGCACCCTGCGCGAAATCTTCCCTGATGAGCACCCTGGGGCCTTTTCCCCTCTACCCGATGGACGTTGGGTTTGGACAACCTTCCACACCTACCAGTGGGATTTGAACTATGCCAACCCGGCAGTCTTCACCCGCATGAGCGGCGAAATGCTGGCTCTGGCCAATCTCGGTGTGGATGTACTGCGACTGGATGCTGTTGCCTTCACCTGGAAGCAGCCTGGAACCAGCTGCGAAAATCTACCTGAGGCACACCTGCTGATCCAGGCCTTTAATGCTGTCGCGCGGATTGCCGCTCCGGGATTGCATTTCAAATCCGAAGCGATTGTTCACCCCGACGAGGTGGCCAGATATATCGCGCCCGAAGAGTGCCGGCTTTCCTACAACCCGCTGATCATGGCTCTGCTCTGGAATACGCTTGCCACCCGCCAGATCAATCTGCTCGAGCAGGCCTTGCGCGAACGCTTCGATATTGATCCGGACTGCGCCTGGGTCAATTACATCCGCTGTCACGACGACATCGGCTGGACGTTTTCAGATGAAGATGCAGCTCGTTTGGGCATCAACAGCGGCGATCATCGCCGGTTTCTGAACGCTTTCTATACCGGGCAATTCCCCGGAAGTTTTGCGCGGGGGCTGCCGTTCCAGGAGAATCCCCAGACCGGCGACTGCCGCATTTCCGGCACATGCGCTTCACTGGCCGGTCTGGAAAAAGCCCTGAACGAAGAAACCGAGATTGAAGTAGATCTGGCCATCCGGCGCATCCTGCTCATTCATGCCATTATCCTGACGATAGGCGGCATTCCGCTGATTTATCTGGGCGATGAAATCGGGACGCTTAACGATTACGCATACAGGCACAACCCCGACAAAGCAGGAGACAGCCGATGGGTACACCGTCCGGTCACAGATTGGGACCGAATGTCTGCGCGCAATAACCCATCGACGGTCGCAGGCCGCATCTACAGCGGCCTACAAACAGTGATCGCATTACGGAAACAATATCCCGGCTTTAGTGGATGCAACACCGAGATCATATCCACCGGCAATGCGCACATTCTGGGATATACGAGACAGGCCGAAGGACAAACCATCCTGGTCATAGCCAATTTCAGCGATCATCAACAGTCGCTGTCAGAGAATGCCATGAGAGCCTATGATTTGGGGAGAGGATTTCGAGACCTGTTGCAAGACCGAGTTATCAGTGGGAATATCCTGGTTTTAGACTCCTACGAAACGCTGTTTCTGATGGCATTAGATTAACAGGCAACACACCTCATACCTAATAGTCATACCACGATCACCTGGTGTCATCATAATCCACCAACACGAGCCAATCTGCTTCGGATTTTCTCGCCAGAACACCAAGCAGACGCAAGTGGTGTGATACCAACCGCACCGGCAGCAATTGTACCAGGGTCACCCCAAGCTCAGCCGCAATCTCGGCGGCACCACTGCGCTGCTTATCAAGAAAGCCATCGAAGATCTTGTGCATCATTTCATTCGCAGGCCGGAATTCCCTATCCAACAGGAAGATACCATCGATCCCGCCCGTGCTTCGCGCTCTCTCCTCTACAAAACCATATTGGGCATTCTTGAGCGCCGTCAGCATCTCATTTGATTTCCACACCCGCCCCTTTTTACACTTACGGCGACATCGATCTGTAATCGCTAACGCCAATGGCCGTCCATTCCGCTCAAAAACATCAAGGACGACAAAAACCTCCTCAGTCAGGTCTTCTTCTATCTCAGATAACCGCTCGCGAAGCTCAGCCAGATCCATCGATTCTGCTCCAATGCTCCACCGCCGCCAGCGCCTCCGGTGTGCCGATGCGCTCCAGCGCCTCCGCCGCGATATCGCACACACGCTCGCCGATTCCGAACATGCCGCCGCCGGTATCCTCCAGCAGCTCGATCAGGCCCGGCACAGCGCGCGGATCGCCGCTTTTGCCCAGCAGCCAGGCAGCCGCGCGCCGGACGTTGCCGTCGGGGTCGTGAAGCGCATGAATCAGACCGGGGACGGCAACTTTTCCCATCGCCAGACAGTCCCGCCAACGCCGCGCGGCAATAAAATAGGATACAGCAATATCGATGCCGTCAGGCTGCCACCCAATCCGGTCGAGCGCGTCAGCGACGGCATCACGGGTCGATCCGATGGCATAGTACAGCGTATCGAGCAGACCGTGCGTGTCGGCATCGCCAATCTCCCACAGCAGCCCGGCGGCAGACCGCTGGGCATGACGATCGGTGCTCTCCAACGCCTCGGCCAGACCGGGGACGGCCCGAACATCCTGGAAAAGCTCGGCCAGGCGCATGGCTGCGTATACCCGGACATCCCAGGACGGATGATCGGCATAATCGGCCAGAATTTCCTGCAAATGCGGGTGGTTTGAATCGATCAGTGCCTCGATCTCTGTGTAGGGATCCTCTTCACCCAATGGCTCATTGTCATCCCATTCATTCACCATACCACACCGCCCTGTTTCGAAGCTCAACGTTAATCGCCAAGATAATGATAATAATGGATGATGGTCTCGATGCCCTTATAGAAATGGTCCAGACGAAAATGCTCATTGGGCGCATGGACATTATCATCCAATCCAAACCCCATCAAGACCACTGGTGCCCCAAGCTCTTTCTGAAAAGTCGCTACGATGGGAATCGAGCCGCCTTCTCGGGTGAAGACCGGAGACTTGCCCCAGGCCGCCTGGTAGGCTCTGGCAGCCGCCTTGCTCTCAGGCGAATCGATCGGCGTGATAGCTGGCCGGCCATGAGCATGCTCCAACACTTCGAGCGTGTAATCGGCCGGTATGAATCGACGTACGTGAGCTTCAAACAGCCGGGCAATCTCCTGCGGATCCTGATCGGGAACCAGGCGCATGCTGATCTTGGCTCCTGCCTCAGCAGGGATGATAGTCTTACCCCCCTCCCCCTGGAAGCCGCCCCACATACCGTTGACCTCACAGGTCGGACGGGCAGTGGTGCGTTCAAGAATGGTATACTCCTCTTCACCCCAGGGCGCATCGAGGCCGGTCTCTTCCCGCCACTGATCCAACGAGTGCGGCACATTCGCTAGTGCCTGGCGCTCCTCAGTCGAGAGTGGGCATACGTTATCGTAAAAGCCGGGGATGGTCACCGTGCCGTTCCTGTCATGCATCGACGCGATAATCTCGGCAACCAGTTGGGCCGGGTTATGTACCGAACCGCCATAACTGCCTGAATGCAAATCGCGGCTGGGGCCTTTGATCCGGATTTCCATGTAGGTCATACCACGCAATGCATATACCAGCGATGGGGTATCGGCATCCACAATGCGGCCATCAGAGATCAGGCCAGATGTGGCAGCCAGGAGATCGTTATGCTCCACCACAAAGGGCTCCAGGCTCGGAGAGCCGACCTCCTCCTCGCCTTCAAAGATCATCTTGACATTCACCGGCAGCTTGCCTCCGCCAGCCAACATCGCTTCGACGGCCTTGATGTGGGCAAACATCTGTCCCTTATCGTCACTGGCGCCACGGGCGTAGATCTCGCCATCGCGTATCTGCGGATCGAAGGGTGGTGAGATCCACAACTCAAGGGGATCGACAGGTTGGACATCGTAATGGCCATATACCAGCACCGTCTGAGCATTGGGGCCGGCGCCCAGCCAATCACCATAGACAATCGGGTTACCGCCGGTAGAGATGATCTCGACATGCTCCAACCCGGCCTCGGTCATATTGGAAGCCAGCCACTGCGTGGCACGCTCAATATCGACTTGATGCTCCGAGAGCGCGCTAACGCTGGGAATGCGTAGGAATTCGAAAAGCTGGTTGAGCTGGCGTTCGCGGTTGGCGCGAGCGTTTGTCACAGCCTGGTCAAGCATATCAAGTCTCCTGTTCGGAAAAGGTAAATGGGTAAAAGATAATGGGTAATGGCGTGAATCATGTACTGTGTTACTTACCCGTTTAACTTTTACCTTTTGTTTATTCGATAAAGTTCGATGTGTCTCCGGCAGCCGCGTGATGTTCCGCCTGTAGCATAGCCCAAAGTCCACGTTCCCGGCAACATGCAATAGTACCCACTACTCATTGCCGGAATGAAAGAAATCTCTCACAATAGGATAGGGGATTTTGTGAAGTGCTCCTGTATGACATCAGCCATATTCAACGATAGACTTCATTTTTACCGGTTGTTTTGCCTTTTTCAGATAGACACAGAGATCACTTTGCGCTCTATGCTCTCAGCGATCCCTGTGAGAATAAACAGTCCAATCCCCAAAAGACGAAACGCAGATTTTTACTCTAATATCGGCTACCAGAGAGAACCAAACATGACGAAACAGAAAACAACCATAACAAAGAATCTGGCTCTTGTCATTGAGGATGATGAAAGTCTGGCTTTTATGTTCAACAAAGCCCTGAAGATGGCCGGTTTCAATGCAGAGACCATCCTCGATGGCATAACAGCCCAACAGCGCATTGCCGAGGAAAAGCCCAAAGTTGTCGTGCTGGATCTGCGGCTCCCAGGCATCGGTGGCGACCAGCTTCTCGATCAGATTCAGGCCGATAAACGGCTGAAAAACACACAGGTCATCATTGCAACCGCCGATGCAGCCATGGCCGACAGCCTGAATAATGAAAGGGCGATTGTCCTGATCAAACCGGTCAGCTTTACCCAGCTCAGCACACTGGCAGCGCGTTTTCGCCCTGCAACTCGACGGAAACAGCCATAAGAATGGATTGAGGTATCTTCTCAATAATCGGAGGGAGTGGTAATTTCAAGCCAATTCTTGGTGATCGGTGATCGGTTTAAAATTATTGCATAAAGGCCACAAATAAGAATTACCCCTGTTGTGGTGAATGAATGGGAGGAGCAGCATTACAGCAATGACCAGGGAATTGTCGCTCATAGGAATGAGCGCAGTACGCAAAGCCTGCTATGTTCCTGCCAGGCTCTTGCTTTAATAGCGCCTGAGCAATGATGTCATTCCCGCGAAAGCGGGAATGACATGGATCGTGTGCTCATAGCAAGTTACGTGCTATCGCGAATGAACATAGCTGTTGCCCCCTCACCCATCACCCAAACAACTACAAGTCGTCCATCACTCATCATTATTTTCAAGGAGGACAATGATTTCAGGATCTACGCAGAATAGCGGGTAAAAGGAATTATGGAGACCCTAGGTTCTGTTGACATTTGCTGAAATAAGGGCATACTGTAGCCTCATGAACGTCAAACTAACAGATGAACAATGGTCGAGAATAC
>JAFGLD010000104.1 GCA_016928235.1 Anaerolineae bacterium
GCGATCACACAGCCCAGCGCCGAGCCGATCAGGTTGGCGGCGTAGACGCGGTGCAGCTTGCCGACATCTGAGGCCATCAGCCCACCGATTACCATTCCGACGCATAGGAAGGGCAGCGTCGTGCCGGCAAAGGTCAGGATGAGGTATAGGACTTGAATGCGATCCCAGGCAATGGCATAGGAATCGAAGGGGAGCAGGTTGAGAATGGCATAGCTGCCCAGTGTGGCCAACGCAAAGCCCATCGACCACAGACCGGGGCGCCGGCTGAGCTGTGGCCGGACCGTCAGCAGCGATCCGGCGGCGCCCGAACCCAGCAGTGCCATGCTGATTACCATGAAGGCGAAATGATAGAACTGAGCGACGGCAAACAGCCGGGTCAGTGTCAACTCAAAGGCCAGCATCGCCGCCGAGAGCAGCCCGGCGGCGAGTAGGGAAGGGGCATCGGATCGGGCCACTGCTTTCTCGGCCTTCATGGTGGGGCGTTTCGCCGGGCGATCCGCGCTTGCTCCTACTTCTGCTTCTTGATCTCAGACGTGCAGTTCGGGCAGCGCGTGGCGTTGATCGAAATATCCGTAAAGCAGAACGGGCATTCCCTGGTGGTCGGCGCGGCAGGTTCGGCCGGTTTCTGAGTGTGTAGCCGGTTGACAGCCTTGATCAGCAGAAACACTGCCAGCCCGACGATCAGGAAGCTGATGATGGTATTGATAAACAGGCCGTAGTTGAGCGTTACAGCTCCCGCTGACTGCGCGTCGGCCAACGAGGCATAAGGGGCGGCAGTTGATGAGCCCTCTTGCAGCAGGATGTACCGGTTAGAGAAATCGACCTTGCCCATCAGCAGGCCAATAGGCGGCATGATGATGTCGTTGACCAGCGAGTTGATAATCGAGCCGAATGAGGCACCGATGATGATCCCAACGGCCATATCGATGACGTTGCCCCTCATGATGAAATCGCGAAATTCTTTGATCATGGTATTCCTCTCCTGAAAGGTGGTAATGAGTCATGGGGCACGATCGACGCATCGAGCCTCATGAGCAACGGGTCAAGATAGAGCCGTTGCCGACCCTACCTACACATATTCCAGATTGGGCTTACCCGGCGTGTAGTCACGCAAGATGCTCCCACCGATAAATTCTCGCAGCAGTGAGTTGTCCGGCACGAGCGCGGCATTCCGGAGCGGCTCAACCCAGCCCAAGAAGGCCAACAATCGCTTGGCTTCGACATGGTGTGGCGATTCGACGTCGATCTGAAGCAGCAGCGGCTCGACCAGCGGCGCCAGGATGGCCAGCTCGTAAACCAGAGACGAATTGAACATGATATCGGCATTTTCCTGGTAGGGAAAGATCCAGCGATGTTCGCCTTCGCGGACGCTGCGCCAACGGGACAGTGTTTGCAGCCCGGAATAGCCCCGTGTGGCGGCGTCTCGCACCATCCGGCGCAGCAGCCGCATATCGGTGGTCGGCACGCGGTTATGGCGGTCGATGTTCAATTGGGTCAGGCAGGAGATGTACAGCCGGAACACGCTTTCCGGCGGCACGGCGCGCACCAGCTCCGGATTGAGGCCGTGTATGCCCTCGACGATGATAATGTGCTCCGGCGTGAGTTGGACGATATCGCCTTCCTCGCGTTTGCCGTTCAGGAAGTTGTAGCGCGGCAGATGGACCTCCTTACCGGCCATCAGCCGCACCAGATGATCGTTGAACATGTCGAGGTCGACCGCGTGCAGGTGCTCGTAATCGAGCTCTCCTTTCTCATCGAGCGGCGTCTTGTCGCGATCGACGAAGTAGTTGTCCAGTCCGATTGGGTAAGGCTTAAGGCCATGCGCCATCAACTGAATGGCCAGTCGCTTGCTGGAGGTTGTCTTTCCCGCCGAAGACGGCCCGGCGATCAACACCAGGCGAACGTCAGGTTGACGCTTCGAGATAGCATTGGCAATGTCGTCAAAGCGGCCCTCATGGAGTGCCTCGGCCACCAGGATTAGCTCACGGGCATGGCCGTCCCGGATGGCGTGGTTGAGCGCACCGACATCCGGTATACCCAGCAGTCGCATCCATTTGCTGCTCTCCAGGAAAACACTGCGCAATTTAGGCAGTACGATGATCGGGAGGAGTGTGTTTGGCTCAGAGCGTTGGGGATAATGCAAGATAAAGCCTTCGTCATCATGTGTCAAATCGAAGGTGGTCAGGTAGCCGGTGCTGGGGGTCATGTAGCCATAGAAATATTCCTGCATTCCATGTAGCTCGTATAGCACCAGATAATCTTTCTTGCGGCTTTCCATCAACCGTACCTTGTCGTCGTCGCCCCGCTCGCGGAAGATCGCCAATGCTGTGTCCAGCGGGGTGATCCGGCGTACGATGGGCGCGTCTTCAGCCACAATCTGGTGCATGTGGTCCCGAATCTGCGCCAGCTCGGCAGCAGTGAATGGCTTGCCATTGATCACGGCGCAGTACACGCCGCCAAAAGGCAGTGAGTGGTCGATGGTGATCTTGCGGCCGGGGAAAAGCTCTTCGGCGGCGACGATCAACAGAAAGGAGAGCGAGCGGCGGTAGATTCGCAGACCGTCGCTGTCGGAAAGCAGTACCGGGCGTACCAGGGCATCGCGATTGATGGGGTAGGTGAGCTCCCGTAGGGTGCCGTCGACCAGCGCGGCGATGACCGTGCATTTGTCCGGCGATTCCTCCGGTCGAACAGAAGGGACCATCTCAGGATAGACCTGTTTGAAGTAGGCTTCCAGTGGCGTGCCATGCGGGGCGCTCCAGTATGAGCCGTCTAACATCTGCACGTGGGCCGTGTTTCGACACTGGGCAGGCGTGATTTGGATGGGATGGGTTGTCATGGAGTGTTTACCTGGTGTGTAGTTCTGAGTTCACAGTGTACAGCCGAAGGTCAAAAGTTGAAAGTTGGAGGCTGTTGGCAGCCGACTACACATCACATGCCGACTATTATAAGTCTACTTGAGTAAAATAGAATATTTCCAGGCGGTTACAAAGAGATTGCACAGGTTAGGCAGATAAAGTTACAATCTTGCCTGTTATCCTCAGCGCCATATTGGGTGATGACTCAGACGCATATACTTTTTTAGCAGGGGAAGATCATGAAGAAAAAGAAGCTCACCCGCAAAGAACGTAAACAACTTCGAGACGAGGAGCTATCCAGACGCGGCATCGATCCGGAAGCCCGTCGTCCGCCGCAAAAACAATTGAGTGGTAAGGCAATCTGGGCCTCCTTATTCCAATCGGGTCAACAAGACAAGGTTCAGGAAGCCTTTGCCATGGCTTTGGTTACAAGTGATGAGCTTGTGGATGAGCCTGAGTTCGAAGAGATTGTCCTCGACCCTATGGAGAGTGTGGAAGCCCTGGTGGAAGTGGCTGAAAAGCGCGGTCTTTCGCCTGGTGTGGATTCGTACTCTGAAGATGTTCAGATGGATGTCCTGGATGGGGTTATCCGGAAGGTGCTCACCAAGCCGTTGCAGAAGCAGATCAAAGATGCGATCGATCGATTGGTGGACAGGTTGGAAGAAACGGGTGACAAAGATACATTGGTTCAGGCCAGTGCTGTACAATCGTTCCTGAAGATGATCAAAGAGAAATCAGCCTGGACCGGAATAGGACTTGTGAGAGAGTTTGTGCGGCAAAGCCTGGAAGAAGGTTTTGATATCATCCAGGTTTCCGACGAGAAGATGCCTATCGAGAAATTGCTGGGAGACATCATTCAATTAATGGACGACGACGAACTTTGAGTCTGTGGTGAACACCATCCGGTCATGGTGTTCCTTAAATCTGGCGTCATAGCCGGCTTTGTCGTGGCGCGTTTGGTTGAGTTAGCGCGGCCCATTATCACATTAGTGGCTTGTAAAAAAAAGGCCGGCCTGCGCAAAAGCGCAGGCCGGCGAGGTTTCCGGGTTAGAGATGACGGATTTATGGTGTGCCGATCAACTCAACAGCATCAATCTCATTCCAGTCATCAACGGCCGATTGATCGACGGTGATAATGACTGTCATCACTTTAGCTGTTATCCCTGTTACAGGTATAACCTGCACATATGGGCATTGCTCTAGCAAAGCAGGCTGTGCCTCGTAAACAACTGTCACAACGCCTGTCTCATCCACGACTTCGACCTTGGTGATCGACCCAGGAGCATACGATTGGTGAATCTCAATGCTGGAAGGGACAACCGGGACTGAATAGGCTAACGTTAGCGAGGCCACTTCACCGGCGTCGCCGCTGGCCCAGGCGGTTGGGAGATCCTCACAGGTCAGTGTGTTGGGCGCGCCTGTGGCCTGCATAGCATTCCAATCCTGATCACTATACTCAGAAGAAGCTATGGCGCCATTTGCCCACTGGCGCATTTCACCCCCCGGCGCAGGCATCTCGGCATTGGCGGTTGCCAGTGCCGCTTCCATGGTAGGCCCCACGGCGGTCATCGTCAAAACCATCTCCGTCAAGGCCGGTTCCAGAGAAGCCTGGACCGCGCCAATCGTCGACTGGGCTTCCTGGACGGCGCTGAGCGGCCCACAAGTGCAGGCCAGCGCAGCCAGAATCAGCCCACAGAACATCAGAACACAATGAGTTTTTTGCTGCTGTTTCATGCATTCCTCCCCAAAGAGTTTGCCAGGTTCCGGTGACATTTATACTTCCGACAAACACTCTGGTGGTGGGGAAATGCCACCAGAACCTGGAGGCTACAGATGATTTGCTTTGCAGCCGGATAGTCACCAAATACGACTGTCTATTGTGGAATTGTAGTCTCATTTGAAAAGCGCGCCACTCAGATTGTGCGTCTGGCCTCTGACGACTAGACTCTGATCTGGCGATCTGGAGGCGCCTCGTGATGAAGCAATCAGAAACCGGCAGCCTGGCTGCTGCTCTCAGTAAGTTATCTGCTGCCTCAGAATATGATCGAGGCGTGCTTGATGTGCTTACGCTACTGGGGCTTGTACAGATCAAAAACAGGCAGGCTGTTCCTGCCGATGCTGTGGCAGGGATGATCCTGGACAGCTTACGCACGCACCTGATCGATGGGGTTGCCGTTGGCCTGCACTGGAGCGATCTCGACGGGGAAGGGGTGCGCGGAGTGGATATTTTGCGGGCCATCGAGGCATCACGGATGGCGCGTGTTCCCCAACCCACTCCTGCGCGGATCGTTCAAGCGGTACAGGCGGTCATCAAGACGCGTCGGGTGCAAAGGAGCTCATTCCGGGATTTGTATCTGATGCAGTACGATTCGCATGCGGATCGCTATCAACCAATCGGGGGTAAGCGCGAACCGGATGATGGCAATGTGGAAGAGACTCTTCGCCGTGAAATGGTGGAAGAGTTGAGATTGGGTGATGTGCCAAAGTGCACACTGACATCGCTGGGAGCCGGATGGAAAGAGACAACACTGAGTGCCACATATGGGATTCTCACACAGTATACCTTCAGCTTTTATCGCGTGAGCGACATCGATTTCTCGATTGAGGTCGACAATATTACGCGTTGGCTGACACGCGCCGAGATTCTGGCCGAACGCGCCGATGATGGCCGCCCGATCAGCCCAATCTACCAGCAGGCACTGGGCTGGGAGCTTCTCGATGCATTGGCGCCGGTGAAATTACTGTGAGGCATTTGCCTCTCACAGTCAGAAGTTTTGGGGCAAGCAGCTTTAGCCTTGATTTGGGGTTTGGGCCAGGATGAATACAATGAAGAGTGGTAAGCGATGCTCAATAAGTGAACTGACAACTGTAAACTGACTTCACGGAGGATGCCATGAACAGCGATATGCGTATCAACGGAGACCGCCTGTTGTCCGATCTGGCCAATCTGGCGTGTATCGGCGCAACACCCGATCAAGGTGTCTATCGCCCTGCGTTCTCGCCGGACGATCTGGCGGCACAGCAATGGTTCCAGTCCCGGTCTGAAGAATCGGGTTTGCTTGTCCGGCGAGATGGAATCGGGAATATCAGTGCTGTGTTGGCATGTCCATCTTCTGAAGCGCGAACGGTGATGCTTGGCTCGCATCTGGATAGTGTACTCAATGGGGGTCGCTACGACGGATCGTTGGGGGTGGTCGCGGCGTTGGAAGTGCTCCGGGCGATCAAAGAATCTTCTCTCCCTCCATTATGCTGTCACCTTGAGGCCATCAGCTTTGCCGATGAAGAAGGCCGCTGGGGAGGCTTCCTGGGCAGCCGTGCGCTAACCGGGAGCCTGACCATCGATGATTTTGAACATTCGCGTGGCGGCAAAGAGGCACTGCTGGCTGAGATGCAGGGCGCCGGATTGACCGTCGATGGCGCTCTGGCGGCCCGGCGTGATCCTGCTTCCATCAAAGCCTGGATAGAAGCTCACATCGAACAGGGGCCACAGTTGGAAGAAGCCGGCTTGCCGATTGGTATCGTGACGGGTATTGTCGGGATTGCCGCATACTGGTTGACCTTCAAAGGACGCGCCGATCATGGCGGAACAACGCCGCTTGACCGCCGGGCCGACGCGTTGCGCGGGGTGGCCGAGTTTGTCCGCCAGGCTCGTGAGCTGGTGTTGAATCGTTTCCCGGGCGGGGTGACCAATTGTGGGATTGTCGAGGTTTCTCCCGGTGTCTTTAACATTGTGCCTGAGCGGGCCCGGTTGGCGCTGGAATTTCGACACTCCGATCCGCAGATCATGGAGGCGATGCGCGAGGCGCTGCTCAATCTGGCCCTGCACGTCGTCGAGATCGAGGGGTTAGGGCTGGAGGTCGAACAAGTCATGATGGCTCCGCCTGCCACGATGCACCGCGAGGTCATCGATGCCATCAATGCTGCCTGTCAGGTTCTGGGGCTGCGCCATATGCACCTGGCCTCCTATGCCGGTCATGATACCCAGGTGATGGCTGCCATTACCCAGTCAGGGATGTTCTTCGTGCCGTCGGTGGGCGGCGCCAGCCACAGCCCTCGCGAACTGACCCGCGACGATGACTGCATCAACGCGGCAA
>JAFGLD010000105.1 GCA_016928235.1 Anaerolineae bacterium
ATCTAATGCTTCATGATCTCGGTCTGATGCTTCATGATCTCGATCTAATGCTTCATGATCTCGATCTGATGCTTCATGATCTCGGTCCGGGGTTTCATGATCTCGATCTGATGCTTCATGATCTCGGTCTGATGCTTCATGATCTCGGTCCGGGGTTTCATGATCTCGATCTGATGCTTCATGATCTCGATCGGATGCTTCACGATCTCGGTCTGGAGTGTCACCGGATCGGGCCGGGGTTCCTGATGATCGAAAATGTTACCAAAAACATCCCGATCCTTTTTCTTGACTTGCCGGGTCTGTTGTCGAGCAACAAAAACGGAAGCGACTCCCCCACATCTCTCTTAACATCCAGGTGATCTTTTGAGAAAGGGCAACAAGGCATATACTAATCAGGTAGGGCACAAAAGGATTATCGACCAAGATTACATGCCTATCGAGTTAGATAATTGGTGATGCGATCAACAACTGGGCACTGATAACCGAACTCTTGTCACTCATTACTCGTCACTTCCGGCCACCATTGTGAGCATCGAGCAAAACCATGAGAGTCTCTCGTTTAAGCGAGGCGTACCATGAACCTCATTGATATGAGAATTGTCATCATCAGTTACGTCATCAGTAATGCAATCTGCACGGCTTTCATCACCCTTTTG
Source organism: Anaerolineae bacterium (assembly GCA_016928235.1). Lineage (GTDB taxonomy): Bacteria > Chloroflexota > Anaerolineae > Aggregatilineales > UBA3940 > JAFGMS01. The sequence goes on from JAFGLD010000105.1 coordinate 657, forward strand.
TGGTTGCAAAACCGCAGACGTTTTGAGGGAATTGGCTTCTGGCCGGTTGCCTTTACCTTGCACCTGGGGGCAATGACGCTGATCGCCCTGCGCGGTATAGCGCCGGACATCTTGTCTATGGTAGCCGGCAATGCCTTGCTGATAGTGGGGACCACCCTCTTGTATGTAGGGCTGGAACGTTTTGTGGGAAAACGCGGTCCACAAGTTCACAACGCGATTCTGATGGTGATCTTTGTTACCGCGCACGGCTACTTTTCAATTTTCCGACCCAGCATGGCAGCGCGCAACATCACTATCTCGCTGGGATTGCTGGTATTGTGTGCCCAGTCTGCGTGGCTGATGCTCAAGAGAGTGGATATCGACATGCGCCCGATCACGCGCAACATCGGTGTGATATTGATCGTTGTTTGTGTGATCAGCATGACCCGTATCATCATCAATCTGGTAGCTCCACCAGCGGGTGACTTCTTTCTTCCTGACAGCTTAGATACGGTGCTGTTATTTGCATATCAACTGCCCTTCATCGCGCTTGCTGTCAGCCTCCCGCTGATGGTCAATCATCGCCTGATCGCTGATCTGGAAGACGATATCGCCGAGCGCGGGCAGGTCGAGCATGCCCTGAGCATCAGCGAAGAGAAGTTCTTCAAGGCCTTCGAGTCCAGCCCTGACGCTATTTTGATATCCTGCCTGAGCGACGGCCGGATCACCGAGGTCAACGAGGGATTTTGCCGCATTATGGGATATTCACAGGAGGAGACGCTGGGCCAGACAGCAATCAGCCTGAATATGTGGGCCAACCTGCAAGATCGGGAACAGTGCATTGCTGACTTACAGAAAAATCGCAGTATCCGCGGCCGGGAATATGATTTCCGCGCCAAATCCGGCAAGATACTGAATGGGCTCTACTCAGGAGCGATTATTTACCTGGGCAATGAAGCCTACATCCTGTCGATCGTACGCGATATCACCAGGCGCAAGCAGGCTGAGGATGCCTTGCGCCGGAGCGAGGAACACCTGAAGATGTCGCAGGGGATCGCTCATTTGGGTAGCTGGGAGCTGGATCTGATCAATAACCGGTTGATGTGGTCGGACGAAGTGTACCATATATTTGGTTTGGAGCCGCGGGAGTTCGATGCGACATACGAAGCATTTCTCGATGCTGTTCACCCGGATGATCGTACAGCCGTGGCCGATGCCTATACCGGCTCCATCCGCGAGGGGCGCGACACCTATGAGATCGAGCACCGGATTGTTAGAAAGACAAATGGCGAGATCCGCTATGTGCACGAGAAAAGTAGACATCTGCGAGACCGGTCTGGGAACGCAATCCGCTCAATCGGCATGGTCCACGACATCACCGAGCGCAAACAGGCCGAGGAGGCACTGCGCCGGAGTGAGGCGAAGCTTCGGGGTCTCATCGAGCAAAGTCCGGACGGTATCACACTCACCAACGAGCAAGGTTTGATCACCGAATGGAACCGGGCGATGGAGCAGATCACCGGTCTGAAGGCCGCCGAGGCAATCGGCAGACCCGTCTGGGATGCTCAATTCCAGATAGGCATCGAAGAGCGAAAGACACCGGAGATTTACCAGCAAGTCAAGACCATGATTGTCAATATTTTGAAGTCGGGGGAAATATCATGGTTAGGCCAACTCGTCGATACCGACTATCAACATTCTGACGGCACGCGCCGGTTCATGCAGAGTGTCACCTTTCCGATCAAGACCGATCATGGGTTGATGCTCAGCAGTGTGATCCGCGATGTCACCGAGCACAAACGCGCTGAGGCAATCGCCGGGCTGCGTTTGAAATTGTGGGAATATGCAGCGACACATCCGGTTGACGAGCTGATGCAAAAGGCGCTTGACGAGATTGAGAATCTCACCAACAGCTCAATCGGCTTCTATCACTTCATCGAAGAAGATCAAAATACCCTCTCGCTCCAGGCCTGGTCGACCCGGACGCAGGAGAAATTCTGCAAGGCGGAGGGCAAGGGAATGCACTATGCCATCGACGCAGCCGGTGTGTGGGTCGATTGCATTCACCAGCGGCAGCCGGTCATCCATAACCATTACGCCTCTTTGCCGCATCGCAAGGGCATGCCCGACGGTCATGCCGAAGTCGTTCGAGAGTTGGTGGTACCGACGATGCGTGATGGCCAAATCGTGTCAATCCTTGGCGTAGGCAACAAACCGACAGACTACACCAAGAAGGATATCGAGCTGGTTGCCTATGTCGCCGATGTCGTCTGGGAGATCGTCGAGCGCAGGCGAGCAGAAGAGGCACTACGCCGATCGAACGCCGAGCTTCAGGCGCGCAACGAAGAACTCGATGCCTTCGGTCATACCGTGGCGCACGATCTCAGGGGGCCATTGAGCAACATCATCAGCTTTGCGTACGTGTTGGAGGATCAAGAAAATCCTCTGCCCGAAGAAGAGGCATTCTCCATGATCCAAACGATCAAGCAAATGGGGCTGAAGATGAACAACATCATCGAGGAACTGATGCTGCTGGCCGGTCTGCGCAGATCGGAGGTTACGATGGAGCCGCTGAATATGAACAGCATCATCAGGGATACTATCAAGCGACTGTCTTACCTGATCGAAGGCTCTCAGGTCAGGATCGTCTACCCCTCGGATTGTCCGATTGCAATCGGACACGCGCCCTGGGTCGAAGAGGTATGGGTCAATTACATCAGCAACGCCATCAAGTATGGCGGCACTCCCCCACACATCGAGATCGAAACAGTACAGGAAGGGGATACTGTACAGTTCCGGATCCGTGATAACGGCATAGGTCTGACCGCTGAAGAACAGGCACGCTTATTCACGCCGTTCGAGCGGCTCGGAAAGACCCACCTGGCAGGACACGGACTGGGCCTCTCGATTGTGCGGCGAATCGTCGAGAGGATGGACGGTCAGGTGGGTGTGGAGAGCACGGGAATACCAGGCGAAGGGAGCACATTCAGTTTTATGCTGCCATCTGTGCAAGATCAACCAAAGCCGGAGAAAGAGAGTGTCCATCAAGGGACATAGCAAGACCTACTCACCCCTCACGTCCCGCGTCAGCGGCACGAATCGCACGCCGCCCAGGCTGGACGTCGTAAAGGTATCACCATGCCGCTCGATCAGCCACAACTCCTGGTAGCCGCCCACCGGCCCGACCGGGATCACCAGCTTACCGCCATCAGCAAGCTGCGATTGGAGCGGCGGTGGAACATGATCAGGCGCGGCGGTCACAATAATGGCATCAAAGGGCGCGCGATCTTCCAGCCCGTAATAGCCATCGGCATGAATCACCTCAATGTTGTCATACCCTAAGGCGGTCAACTGCTGCTCTGCCTGCTCTGCCAGAGCCTCAATGATCTCGATGGTGTAGACCTGCCTGACCAGCTCGGCCAGCACCGCCGCCTGATAGCCGGAACCTGCCCCAACCTCCAACACCACATCATCCGGTTCCAGATCAAGCGCCTCAGTCATCATGGCCACAATATAGGGCTGGGAGATGGTCTGTCCGTAGCCAATCGGCAGCGGATGGTTGGCATAAGCCTGGTTGAGATACTCGTCCGGCACAAAGACATGACGCGGCACGCGGCACATCACATCGATCACCGCCTGGTCTTCGATCCCCCACGCGGTAATCCCCTCCCGGACAAGCTTCTCGCGCTCGGCGGCATAGGGATCATCGACATCCGGCCCGGCCGGGGAAACAGCATCGCCCGTTTGATCTGTGGGGGAGAGTGAGAGCTGAGATCGGCAGGCGATGAGAAGCACCAGGGCCGCGATGCCCACGATACCGGTGATGACTCGCATCATATCCTCCACATCGGCTTATTTTATCGTAGGCTTTGAACCCATTATAGCATGAGATGGAAGATGGATATTACAGGAGAGCAATACGCTTTACCGCGCAGTTCACCTTTTGTCAAGCCTTATTATATACTGATCTCCACGCCCTTCCCGTGAGAAAGGAGACACTAATGAACAGACACCCAAGCTCGTTCGCGGCAGTGATCGCCTGGTTTCTGGTCTTGATCCTGATTATCGTGCTGCCACTGGCAGTGCTCACCTTTGATACCGGTTGGGTCATGTTCAACACCGAGCGCATGACCGAGGCTGTCACCAAAATCCTCCTCGAATCCAGGCTGGCTCCCGCCGCTCTACAATGGTATTCAGAAAAACGCTCCGAGGAGCGCGTCGAGCAAGGGTTAGCCGTCCCCACTCAAAACGAGCCGGATGTGGTGCAAATGCTGACCTACCTCGACGCCGACAAATGGCAAGCGATCATCGACCTGGTCTTCAAGGCCGAGTTCGTCAGGCCTTGGGCTCGCAACGCGCTCGATGGCACCTACGCCTGGCTCGATTCGGATGATGAGTATCCACAGGTCACGCTCGACATGCGGGCATTCAAGACATATGCCGGCGGGGAGAGCGGCGAAGAAGCCATGTTGGTTGCCCTGCATAACTTGCCGGAGTGCAACCAGGCCCAAATCGATGACTTCCTGCATCGTGTTGAGCTTGCCGATGCCACTGAAAAGCTCTTCAAGAGATGTGATCTGCCCGATCCCTGGACCGAGGCCGCCAACAAGACCTTCTTGAGCTGCGCCAATCCCAAAGAGGTTTCCGCGCTGCACGAGCTATGCACCTACCCCGAACCCTGGGAAGAAGACCAGGCCAGAGAGTTCACCGAGTGCGCTCAGATCGCCGAGACGGGCGAGGCGCTCTACAATTTGTGCCAGTTCCCCAATCCCTGGACACAAGACCAGATCGACGATTACCGCGAGTCGCTCCAGGATGTACTCATCGAGATGCCGGATGATCTCCCAATCACCGGGCAACTGGTAGAAAACGAAGTCGTCATCCTGCAAGACACCCAACCTGAAGCCATCAAGTTGACTCTTCGAAGCTTGCGTCTGGCTTCCCGATGGAGCTTACTATTTCCGTTCCTGTTGCTGGTCGCGATTTTCCTGGTCGCGGGCCGGACGCTCAAGGGATCGGGGCTACAAATGGGCATTGCATTGGTCATCGGCAGCATCCTGCTCATCCTGGTCACGTTTACCTATCGACCACTGATAACCAATACGCTGGTCAGCATCCCACAAAAACTACTGCCAGAGAGCGTGCTGCTCGCAGGAACAGACGCGCTCGCCAGGCTGGCCGGGATCATCTTGCAGCCGGTGCTGATCGAAGGGATTGCGATACTCATACTGGGAGTGCTGCTCATCGTGGTCGGATCACGGCCTAGTATTCCAAAAGCCGAAGAGGCGTCTACATCAGCGGAAACAGATTGAGATTGCCTTTTGGAAAGGAAATATGGACTTCATATTGCATCCAACGCTCTTTTCTCTCAGCACGATTTTTGCTTTGGAGTATAATCGACTTGGGGTTGATACGGAGCAATGCTTGCGCCAGGCATCAAGCCAATATGCAAAGGTAATGCGAATATGAACCTGAATAATCCACTCTTCAACTGGTTCTACAATGGCCCTATCGGATGGCCTCTCTTTCTGATCATTGCTCTAGCTGCAGCATTGTGGCTGAATCTGGACAGCCTGAGAAGGCATCTACCTGTAGGATGGTGGCGACTGCTGGTGATTCTGCCTGTCCTTCTGCTGCTTCCCATCATCATCTATCAGTTCAAAGATGTGGTCAGCCAGCGAGCCATGCGAGGCCACAGCCTATGGATCGTCAGCTCCGGCATCCTGGGAGGCCTGATTCCCGCCATCATTGCCGCCGGTTACACGATCCGGTTCTGGGGCATGGAACAATGTCCCAGAGGACATCCGCCCTACTCCAAGTCGAAAGGAATCTGCCCGATCTGTGCTCGCCAGACTTTGCCGGGGATGCCGGGACACGAATCCGCACTGATGCCTGGTGAGGCAAAAATCGAAGCACGGCCCAACCGAAAAACGGTCGATGCCTGGTTGGTCACCGGGCAAGGCCATTCCTTCCAGATTTACGAAGGCGATACCATCATCGGTCGCTACGAAGACAGTGACATCAGCCTGCAAGACAAAGCCATCAGCCGCCTTCATGCCAAAGTAGTGGAAGATCGTGACCAATTCCTGATTTATGATCTCGGCAGTACAACCGGCACATGGTTGAACGGAAACCGCGTGAGACGCCCCGAGACACTGAAAGATGGCGATGAGATCGTGCTGGGGGATGGTACACACTTCACATTTACCAGAGACTCATCGCAGATAAACATACATGATAAACAGAATTGAAGGAAACACAGAAAGGGATCACATGATTACACCAAGCGGACTAGAGTATATCGATCTGCAAACGGGCACCGGCGCAGCCCCTCACCCGGGAGACACTGTACAAGTCCACTACACTGGTACATTCCCCGACGGACACAAATTCGACAGCTCTCGGGATCGGGGCCAACCGTTCGAGTTTCGCCTGGGGATGGGACAGGTCATCCAGGGTTGGGATGAGGGTATCGCCATGATGAAAGTTGGCGGAAAAGCCCAATTGATCATTCCGCCCGATCTGGCCTATGGTCCACAGGGCGCCAGTGGTATCATCCCACCGAATGCCACTTTACACTTTGAAGTAGAACTGCTGGGAATCAGATAGCGATACAAACAGCAATCCCGCATTCGAGGCAAAGAATTGTTGAATATTGACCCCTGATCTACTATACTCCTACCAGTTAAATCACAAGTACCTGTAAAAGAATAGGTACTCTCGCCTTGCCAGCGAAGATCTAGCCAAATAGGTTTTAGCCTCCTCTTGGGATAACCTGGTTCACCGTGAATAGAACCAGTTACCTCCAATCTGTGGTCTACCATCGCGAGAGTAGCACCGATGTAGCACTAGCAAGACAGATTCGCCCATCGATCAGTGTCATGATGGGCGGCTATCTTGTGCTATCTATCGCCTGCTATTTCAGAGTCTGTTAAGCATTGTTCAATTTTATTTCAGGAGAACTAAGCCATGACCCAAATCAACTTCCCCGATGACGTTCAGAACGAGAAGGTACACACATGGATACAAGAGATGGTCGCGCTCTGCAAGCCCGACCAGGTTCACTGGTGTGATGGCTCGCAGGCTGAATACGATGCCTTATGCGCGCAAATGGTGGAAACAGGCACATTCATCCAATTAAACGAATCTATACGTCCCAACAGTTACTTATGTCGATCTGACCCGGCGGATGTGGCACGGGTCGAAGATCGCACATTCATTTGCAGCGTCAACGAGTCGGATGCCGGCCCTACCAACAACTGGAGAGACCCTGACGAGATGAAGGCCACCTTAAGAGAGCTGTTCGACGGCTCGATGCGGGGCCGTACGATGTATGTCATCCCTTACAGCATGGGACCGCTTGGCTCTCCCATCTCTCACATCGGCATCGAGCTCACCGACTCTCTCTACGTGGTCGCTAATATGCGCATCATGACACGCATGGGACGAGATGTATGGGACGTTTTGGGACAGAATGATTTTGTCCCCTGCCTGCACTCAGTAGGCGCTCCGCTCGAGCCTGGACAAAAGGATGTCCCGTGGCCTTGTAACAAAGACAACAAATACATTGTCCATTTTCCAGAAGAGCGTGCCATCTGGTCATATGGCTCAGGCTATGGCGGCAACGCCTTACTAGGGAAGAAATGCTTTGCCCTACGCATCGCATCCAACCTGGCTCGCGACGAGGGCTGGCTGGCTGAGCACATGCTGATTCTGGGCATCGAGGCTCCATCAGGCGAGAAGACCTATGTAGCAGCAGCATTCCCTTCGGCCTGCGGAAAGACCAACCTGGCCATGCTCATCCCTCCACCAACACTCAAGGACTGGAAAGTCACCACCATCGGTGATGACATTGCCTGGCTGAAACCTGGTGAAGATGGTCGACTGTATGCCATCAATCCTGAGTACGGCTATTTTGGTGTCGCACCCGGGACATCCGATGAGACCAACCCCAACGCCATGGCCACCCTTAAAGAGAACTGCATCTTTACCAACGTGGCGCTAACTGATGACGGTGACGTGTGGTGGGAAGGCATGACCAGGACACTTCCTGCCCATCTCATCGATTGGACAGGGCTGGATTGGACACCTGACTGCGGGCGTAAGGCAGCACATCCCAATGCGCGATTTACATCCCTGGCAAGCCAGTGTCCCTCCATCGATCCGGACTGGGAAAACCCCAACGGTGTCCCTATCTCAGCTCTCATTTTTGGTGGGCGGCGCAGCACAACAGTGCCCTTAGTGCAACAGGCCCCTAACTGGGTAAGCGGTGTCTATCTGGCAGCGACTATGGGCTCCGAAATGACGGCAGCAGCAGCCGGACAGATGGGCAAAGTCAGGCGCGATCCATTCGCCATGATACCATTCTGTGGATACCATATGGCAGACTACATCAACCATTGGCTAAATATCGGTCGTAAGATTACCAATCTTCCTCTGATCTTTGGGGTCAACTGGTTCCGCACCGATGCTGACGGCAGGTTCTTGTGGGATGGCTACGGTGAGAACATGCGTATTCTCCAATGGATCGTCCAAAGAGCCACAGGCCATGTCGGCACTATCGAAAGTCCATTGGGTCTGGCACCACTCTATGCAGATCTCAATCTAGAAGGCTTGGCAAATTTCGGACCCGAGCAATATCGAGAGGTAATGGACATCGACCGTGAACAGTGGATAGAGGAAATCCGGCTGCACGAGGAACTATTCGACATGCTAGGAGAGAAACTACCGGCAGAGATGAGACTTACCAAGGATCTTCTGCTGGCCGGATTAAAGCGTTCGACAGCCCGCTGGGAAGCTCTATAGGCCACATACAAACATATGCTGTCGGGGGAAAACCCCGACAGCATAATAGACTTTATCGGCAAGAGGCGTGCTATGTGTAAACACCGGCTTGTTTTGTGCGTAATTCAGCTATTTCCGATAAAGTCTATTATATTATGAACAACCAGATCGCAGAAATGTGTGCCGGAGTGATCTACTTTGGCAAACTCTACGGCAAAACATTCTCCTTGCTGCTATCGATAGCAGTTGGCGGATTGCTGCCACAAGCACATGTACTGTCTTTTCTTGTACAGTACCTGCTCATCATAATGTTGTTCCTTGCCTTTATAGACATGACATTCAATCGCCGCTCATTTCACACGAGTATCATCTGGGTTCTGCTCGCTAATCTGGCTATCCCATCGCTGGCTTATATTCTGCTACGAGATGTCGACAGAACGCTGGCACTGGTTGCATTTATGAGCGGAATTACTCCAACAGCTATTGCGGCGCCCGTGATCATGAGATTTTTAGCAGGGCGCGTCGAGTATGTAGCCATCCTGGTCTTGTGCAGCAACATCCTTGTAGCATTGGTAATCCCCTTTGCATTACCCCTTGTCGCGGAAGCACAGGTCGAGATCTCAACGTGGGAAGTACTTCGCTCGGTTCTCTTCGTTGTGTTTGTTCCTTTAATCCTGGCGCGCCTCTTCTCCTACCTTCCTCAGCAAGCACAAATCAGTATCCGGAAAGGCAAGGCACTCTCCTTCCCTCTCTGGATACTGGTGCTCTTTATCGTCAGCTCAAAAGCTGCTTTCTCTTTGCTTTACGAGGTCAGTGTATCACAAGCCACTCTGTTCAAAATCGCTGTGGTCTCGTTGGTTGTTTGCGCAGCCAATTTTGGGATTGGAGCCCTGCTTGGAGGGAAGGAATACCGTAGGGAGGCCAGTCAATCGCTAGGTCAGAAGAACAACTCGTTCACCATCTGGCTGGCCCTGACCTTTATCAATCCTCTGATCGCTCTGGGACCAACTTTCTACGTAGTTTACCATAATCTATACAATTCATTTCAGATATATACATTTGAGAAGTCCCACATGAAGCAAAAACACCCGGCGGCTAAAAACATGAACAGATGACAGCGAGTCTCATTGCTCAACAAACCTGACCATGTAATTTTAGGTCTTATGAAAATCACCAGCTACAGACAACAATAGACTTTAGCGTGCTATGCGTAACTCAGTTATTTCCAATAAAGTCTACAACCCTCAATACATTGCCCCATACAAGAATTCGTAAATCACACTGCTTATAGCATTATAGTTTGGCAACAACACTGCGGCACCCTTACTAGTATATATCGAGGTAACCATCTCTTCAGTAATGGTGTATGTCCGAATATGTTCCGGTTGAATTTGAGGAACCAAACAGATCAGACTGTTGATTTTAGACATGGTCAGATCGGTAAGCATATCATCCAAGGAATCGCCGATTACCAGCGTCAGATCGGCCAATGTCTGCGGTTGAATGATCTTGTTCCGCACCGCCAACATGACCTGAGTCTGCCGCTCAATGCGCCCAAAATCGTTGTCGGTATGACGGATACGCGCATACCGAAGCGCATCTTGCCCGTCCAGGTGCTGCCAGCCTTTTTTGAAAAACCATCCTTTCTGATAATCGTTGAGATCCTTGGGAGCTTCGATATCAATACCCCCAATGGCATCGATGGCATCCTCAAAGATCTTCATGTTCATGACAATGTAATTTTCGGTTGGAATACCAAAGTTAGAGTAGATAGTCTGGGCCATCAATGTTTGACCACCACCCGGCATGTCATACAGGTTACCATAGAAATAGGCAACATTGATCCGCGAATAATCGCCCTGCAAGACAGTACCATCTGCCAGCGTCACATGTCCAAAATATGATTCCAGATTGCCCCGTCCCTCCAACCCAGGAAGCGTAATCCATAGATCGCGGGGAAATGCCAGCACAGCAACGCTTGGCGTTACAAAATCGATCCGCACAATACGGATAGCATCAGCCAGGCCCTTGTCATAACCTGCCATCTGATCGGTGCCAATCACAAGCAAAATGAGCTGACGAGGACCATCACATAATGGTGTACCGACAGGCAAAGGAGGATTTTGCAGGTTTTCTTCCGCCAGAGAGTCATCTGGTGTGGCCGTCAACTCCGACCCAATTGGCACTGCCCCTGCGACAACAGATGTCGGAGTAAGCAAAACAGTCTGTTCGCCAAATGCAGGTAGTGTTGGGCCAAGAGGCACATCAAGCATCTGTTGTCTATTCTGCTGTGTAAATGTGAGCACAGCGATCCCAGCCAACAGCACAACAAAAATAACAGGCCAATACACAGTGACCCGCTGAGATTGGTGACGTCTAAGCTGGGGGATTCTGGTCACAATTCATTTCCTCGCTCCGCAGGCGAACACCATTCAGCCTGGAAGATCGTCATAATTCAGCTAACTTGATTTCGCCTCTATAATATTCATCACTGGAAGAGCAAAGCCAAATGTGCTTCCCTGCCCCGGTTGAGAGCGAACATAGACCCTTCCGCCATGTTGAGCAATTATCAATTTGACAATCGCCAGCCCTAACCCGCTGCCCTGCATAACATCGTTTTCAGCACTCTGCGGAACGCGATAAAATCGCTCAAAGAGACGCCCTTGTGCATCAAGCGGAATTCCTGGCCCATCATCCTCAACTTCCAAGAGTACTTCATCATGTTCTCGCCAAACCACCAGCCTGACAGTCCCGCCACGCGACGTGTACTTAATGGCATTTCCTACATAGTTGGCAATCGCACGCTCCAACCATATATCACTACCGCGCACTGTAGGCAAACGAGACGGAACATCAATGATCAACTTTTGCTCACGCCTGGTAGCAGTCGCGCGTTGGTCCTTGATCACGCGCTTAGCCAAACGGCCAAGCTCAACATGCGAATCGAGCATCACACCAGCCTCAATCCGCTCAATATTGAGCAGGTTGTCAACCAGTTGATGTGTCTGTTTAAGTCCTTCAAAGGCAACCCTAAAAACTTTCTCTTGTCGTTCATCAGGCTTGCCAAAAGCATCGTGCAGCAGGCTAATTGCCCCCCGGGTCGCTGCCAATGGGCTTCGAAGATCGTGGGCAGCAGTCTGGATAACCTGGGTTTTCAATTGATCCAGAGCGCGCAGATGTGTGATATCGCCCATAACAGCCACCCACCCCTGTGACATTCCGGCAGCATCAAGGACAGGCGATATAGAGCACGAAAGGATGTGCTCTCCAGCGGGCACTTCACAAGCAAATTCAAAGGCAAGCGACGTTTGATCTTTCCGCTCTATGGCCTCAGACAACCCACGCACCAGTGGTTCCGGCAACCGGAGCCGATCGAAACGACAGCCAAGTACATGGTCAGCTTCTAATCCAAACAATGACTCAGCTGTATGGTTAAAGCTACAGATATTACAATCCATGTCAACCGCCAGAATGGTATCGGCAGTACAATCCAAAATAGCCCGAAAACGGTTTTCTTTGCTCACCACATCGCTGAACAGGCAGGCATTATCTAATGCCATTCCCACTTGATCTGCGATGGCACATAAAACAGACAACTCTTCTTCAGCAAATATATAAGGTTCATAGCTCAAAGCACTCAAGATGCCAATCACTCTACCCCGCGCGTGCATCGGCGCAAGTGCCTGTGCCTGAACACCTTCCTCTTGAAATGCCTGATGCTTAATGCGTGAATCGGCAGAAACATCACCGGTTACAACGAGCTCATCATGTTCGATGACATGCCAGGACAGTCCATGTCCCATTGGCATGCGCATTCCCATTGTGACAAAATCGCGTTTCCAACCGCGCTGGGCCCGCAGAACTAATTCCTTGTTTACCTCATCGATCAGGCTGATCCCGGTTGCCTCAACATTGATGACATCCATTACAGCGGACAGAGCCGACTGGAGTGTAACTTCGAGATCGAGAGATTGGCCGACAACTGTAGCAACCGAATTGATGGCTGCGAGTTGATCGATACGACGTTTGACTTCCTCAGCCAGCCGCTGATTTTGCTCGGTCAGGCGCTCGACGATACCAATGGACTCTCGCGATTGAGCAGATATCTTTTGGCTCACGACTTAGGCTCCCCCCTGATCTGAGACCCACTTCGTAATTGCGTCACCTGCTTATCCAGTTTACACAGATTTTGAAGATTATGCGATAGCCTGAAAAAGAAAATCGCCCCAGCCGTTGTTGCGGAGGCGATGCGCCAGGAAGGATTCGAACCTTCAGCCTTTGGTTTCGTAGACCAACGCTCTATCCATTGAGCTACTGGCGCTGGTCA
>JAFGLD010000106.1 GCA_016928235.1 Anaerolineae bacterium
CCCAGGCCAACCCCCAATACTCTCCTCTTAGACCACGCTTCCTCGTAGGAGGCGGGTTCAGTAAATCCTCGTAGCTCGACTGATGAGAGGATAGTGGCGCTTTTAAGGCCTCTTCAACCTGCCGGATATCCGTTGTCATCTTTCTCTCCATATCACCAGGGCAGCAAAACCGGGTTGCTCCCGATCAGCCTTTTCCACCAAATAGACCTTTCACAATGTTACCGACCTTCTTTACAGCCGTCTTGGCAGTCGCCTTAACTGTTGTTTTGACATTGTTCACAACCGTCTTGGCAGTCGCCTTAACTGTTGTTTTGACGTTATTCACGACTGTCTTAGCTGTCGTCTTAACATTGTTTACGACTGTCTTGGCCGTTGTCTTAACGTTGTTCACGACTGTCTTGACGGTCGTCTTAACGTTGTTCACGACTGTCTTGACAGTCGTCTTAACATTGTTCACGACTGTCTTGACGGTTGTCTTGGCATTGTTAACAAAGTTGTTGACAGTCGTTTTGGCATTGCTGACAAAGTTGTTGACAGTCGTTTTGGCATTGTCAACGAAATTGTTGACGGTTGTCTTGGCATTGTCAACAAAGTTGTTGACGGTCGTCTTGGCGTTGTCGACGAAGTTGTTGACGGTCGTTTTGGTATTGTTGACAACGTTGTTGACAGTCGTCTTGACGTTGTTGGCAATGTTGCTAACAGTTTGTCCAACAGCTTTCCCGGCAGTCTGGCCCGCGAACTGCAAAATGGTTTGCGAGTTGCTGATAATGCCTTTCCAGGCTTCCCATCCTGCCTCAATCTTGTCCCAGTTATTGACAGCCCATCCGGCAGCAATAAGCACACCACCAACCGCCGCGATAATTGGTAAGGCCGGAAGCGCGAAAGCGGTAAAACCAAGTGCCGCCATAAATCCAAAGCCGCCTGCTGCCGCCAGCCATCCGCCTCCGAGCATTTGTAGCCCCTCACCCCAACGCTCTTGCTCATTCCAGGGGCGCAAGCCTTGATTTTGCTGACGTATTATTTCCATGCTCTGGACAAACTCATAACCTCCATAAGCGAACATGGCCAGTTGCCCAAGGACTGAACTAACCCCTGGTGTTATCGTGGCAGCTTCCTTGAGTGCAGATGCATTGGTCAACAGAGCCGGTAGCCTGGCCAGCCCGGACATGTTGGCGCCCTGGCCGGTGACATCGCCAATGGTATGCAGAACCGGATTTTCTCCCGGAATAACCAAATCGAGGAGCCCTGCCGCGAGAGATACCCCTGCCAATCTACCGCCAACCTTTGAGGCAAGTAAAGGTTCATTAAGCCACTGCGTGTTTGAATCTGTGGCGGGTACGCGCTTTTGTCCAGCGACTTCTACTATGTCTCCAGATATATCCGTAAACCGATAGATGATTTCCTTGGGCCAATAGATGAACTCACGCTGAAGCAACGCTCCCGCGCCCCCATAGTTGCTATAGTAGTAAAGGTTTCTTGCGCTCTCAAAAAAGGCGGCAGCGAGCGCGGGATCGGAAAAAATATGCTCTATTGTTTTTGAATCTCTCTCAGTTTCTCCGTTTGTACCTGACGAGGTTGTTGGTGGCTTGAACTCGCCACCCTGCTTTTTATCCTCATTTTTCAATGTTGTTGCAGTCGTCCCAGTCGTCTGTCGAGCTGCGACATAGGCTGCCATCAACGCCAGTAATGCCCCGATTCCCGCCCCGGTCCCCGATGAATTCGATGAGGATGCGCCGGCGGAAGCTGTCACATTTCCGATGCCCACCTGCGGATAGCCGGATATCGAGCTTGCCGCCTGCGACTCTCCTGTCGTCTGTGATCCGGCGCTCGATAGTGTCGAGTTGCTGGTCACCCCTGAGGGTGGAATGAACGGGATCGGCGTGGGTGGATTGGGCGTTATCAGCCACGGCGCGTCGTCAGGTGGCTCGATGGGCGCCAGGGGCGCGGGTGCCGGATCGACGCCGCCCACCGGCAGCGCATCGATGACACGAATGCCCGCGCTGTATGACCCGAAGAGACTGGCATAGTTGGCGGTGTAGAACAGGAGCTGGTAATCGCCCACCGGGACCGGATTACCCTGCTCGTCGCGGCCATCCCAGACCACCGGATGGCCGCGCAGCTCGCCGGGCGGCGCCTTCAGGATGCGGATATCCCGTCCGCCCTGCTTGACCACAATCGCCGAGTTGTTGATCCCGCTCTCCTTGTCGAAGGCAGTCAGCGTAAAGGTCAGCGGCCCGGAGCAGGTGAAGCAGTATTCGGAGGGAAACGGCCCGACATCGAAGAAGGGCGTGCTGTTGTCGATGTGGACTGCCAGGCTGATCGGCTCTTCGGCATTGCCGGCCCAATCGATCCCGCGTACCAGCACGACGTTGGCGCCCAGCTTGCGCGTATCCCAGTTGTAGCTCCACGCATCGCTGCCAACCGCCGCGCGCCACGTCTCGCCGCGATCAAAGCTCACTTCGACCCCGGCTACGCCGCTGGTCGCGTCCATCGAATAACCGGCCAGCGTCACAACGCCGCCCACCCAGCTGTTCTGCGCGGGCCTGGCGATGGTCGAGATCGACGTGAGGGTATCGATAAAGAAATCCAGGCTTTGCAGACTGTAACGCACGTTGTTACAAATGCAGAGATGCCCCGATGCAACTTTCCGACCGGCTACCTTTGCGATGAATTTTTGAGCATGTTACAATTCCGCCCATGAGTGTCCTTCAATCACCTCTCACTACCCTGACCATCCGATCGGCAACGCCGTCTGACTACGAGATCTGCCTGGAGATCGATCATTCGTGCAGCACCGATTATGTCTGGCAGATGTTTCTTGAGGAGGCCGAAGGAACCTTTACGACCTCCTTTCGCCAGGCGCGGCTGCCGCGTTCGACAAAAGTGCTCTATCCTCGCTCCGGCGATTCGTTGATCCAGTCGTGGCAGCTTCATAGCTGCTTCCTGGTCGCCGAGTGGGAGGAGCAGCTGGTTGGGTACATCAGCATCCGGGAAGAGCTCTCCCAAGAAACCGCCTGGGTCACCGACCTGATCGTCGACCGCCCACATCGCCTGAAGGGGGTCGGAACAGCTCTGCTGCGTGCTTCTCGGGAATGGTCATTGGAACACCAGCTGCGGCGGTTGATTATCGAGGCACAAACCAAGAATTTCCCGGCCATCTCTTTTTTGCAAAAGCGCGGGCTGGTCTTTTGTGGCTATAACGATCTCTATTATCCGAACCAGGATATTGCCGTGTTTTTCGGCCAGACCCTGCGCTGAGTTTAGCTTGAATCCATGATCAATTCTTTGCTTGTCCGCCTTGGCCCCCTGATCAACCAAAGCTTGAGCGCGACGGTTGTCATCATATCGGGATCGTTTTTCCTGTATAGCCTTGCCAGAGGTTTTCGTAACCGGGTCGCCAGAACGTTCAGTGCGCTCCTGTTTTTCGTGATGGTTACTTATATCGGCGATCTGGGTGTCAGCTACACCGACAGCCTGAGTGTGGCCGCGATGTGGATGCAGTTTCAATGGCTGGGGATTGCCTTTGCCCCGGCTGCTTATGTTCACCTCTCAGATGCTATCTTGACGCTGACCGGGCTCCCCTCGCGGGGACGGCGGCGTTGGTCGGCACGTTTCTTGTATGTGTTAGCCGCGCTTTTCTTGCTGCTGGTTCTGACTACCGACTGGATCGTCCGCAACCCGGTTGCCGATCCGGCTCCGCATTTCAGCGCCGGGCCGGGGTTTAGCATCTTCTTCGCCTACTTCGTGGGCGCGGTCGCGACGAGTATGTGGTTCGTGATCCGGGCGCGTCGACGCTCGCTGACCGACATCAGCCGCCGCCGAATGACCTACTTGTTGATCCCCTACACTGCGCCGGCTCTGGCAGTATTCCCGTTTCTGTTGGTTTCCGGGCAGGCTGTCTTTTCACCGACTGTCTTCTATGCCATTTTGATCCTCTTCGATGCTTTGTTGGTCGTGATGCTGACCTTCATGGCTTATCCGTTAGCATTCTTTGGCTCCCCTCTCCCTGATCGGCTCATTAAGGCCCAGATGCTGCAATACCTCCTGCGCGGACCTGTCGTGGCGATCGCGGCATTGGGGGTCATCATTTGGACACCGAAAGCGGGGGCTGTATTGGGCCTGAGCGGCGATGAAGCAATGCCTATGCTGACCGTCGTGGCGATTCTCTTGCTTCAGTGGGCGATCACGTTGGCGCGTCCCTATCTGGAACGCCGGCTGATTTACATCGGCGATCATGCCGAGATGCGGCGCATCCAGGAACTGGAGAATCGGCTGCTGACCAATGCCGATTTCCACCAGCTCCTCGATTCGATCCTCACGTCTCTCTGTGACTATTTGCGCGTCGAGTCTGCCTTTGTGGCTTCGATATCCGGCAACGGGCCGCGGTTGGAGAGAGCCGTTGGGCTGGACACCGGCTTTCACGCTGAGCTGGAGCACGATCAGGATTTATCGACAGAGGCGATCAACGGTACGCTGCCGGTGCCGAATGACATCACCAGCTCTGGTGATGTGCTCCTCTGGCATGGCTTTTGGCTGATCCCGCTTCATGTCTCCGTTAACCAGGAACCCGGATATGGCCTGGTCGGGTTGTTGGGAGTGGCTGCTCCAAATCCGGACGGCGAAGAGCTCGATGACGAGCACTGGAGCGTCCTGATGGCACTGGCATCGCGCTGTGCCGAGGTTTTGCAAGACCGGCGGCTCCAGATCGAGGTGTTTGCCAAGATCGAAGGACTGCTGCCGGAAATGGGGGAGAGCCGGCGGCTGCACGGCGTCGCTCGCTACGGCGGCGTGGACATCTTCACGACGCCGACCGAGGAGCGCCTGGCCGGCCCTGATTTTGCGCAGCGGATCAAAGACGCGCTGACGCATTATTGGGGCGGCCCCAGATTGACCGATAATAAGTTGATCAGTCTGTCGGTTGTCCGGCGGATGATGTCAGAGCATGACGGCAACGCTCAGCGCGCCATGCGGGCGGTGCTTCAGCAAGCTATCGAGAGCCTGCGGCCTGAAGGCCAACGCAGTATGACGACTGCCGAGTGGATTCTTTACAATATCCTGGAAATGCGTTTTATTCAAGGCCGCAAGGTGCGTGACGTTGCCATGCGGCTGGCGATGAGTGAGTCTGATCTGTACCGTAAACAGCGCGTTGCCATCGAGGCGGTCGCCGAGATCGTCATGAAGATGGAGCAGTCCACTAACGGTGCTGACCAAGATCCTTCCACGTCCAAGAACACTATATCTACATAGCGGTTGATGCCGGCGCATCGCCTCTAACCATCATAGCGGAGTAACAATCCTGATGACAACCCCTGCGCTTATTCTTTTGCACGCGCCCAGCGTGTACGACTTCCGGAAGATGACCATTCTCCGGGGCCCGGTCAGCGACCTGGTGCCTTCGTCGTCCATTTTTGAGATGTACCCAATCGGCTTCACAACGCTGTCTGCCCGTCTGGAGGATCATGGTTACCCGGTGCGGGTGGTCAACCTGGCCGCCCGGATGCTGCGTGACCCCCACTTCGATGTCGAGACTTTCGTGGCCAATCTGCCGAGCCCGCTGGCCTTTGGCCTCGATTTGCATTGGCTGCCACACGCTCACGGCTCTCTGGCCATCGCGGAGATCGTCAAACGTCTTCACCCTGATGTTCCCATCCTGATGGGTGGTTTCTCATCGACTTATTTTCACGAGGAGCTGATCCAATACCCGCAGGTCGACCTGGTCATGCGCGGCGATTCGACCGAGGAGCCGGTGACGCTGCTCATGGACGCGCTCAACTACGATCTGCCGCTCGATACGATTCCCAATCTCACCTGGCGGGACAAGGAAGGCCGGAGCCATGTCAACCCGATGCAGGAAGGCCCCCCCGATCTCAGCAACATCGAGTTCGATTATCGCCGCTTGATGATCGCTGCCGCGCGTGACATGGACCTTCCCAGCTACCTGCCCTTCATGGGCTGGATGCAGTATCCGATCATGCCTGTTCTGAGCTGCCGGGGATGCACTGCCAACTGTGCCGGCTGTGGTGGATCGAATTTTGCGTTCCGGAACATGCACGGGCGATCTAGACCGGCTTACCGTCCCCCGGAACGCCTGGCTGACGATCTCCGGCAAATTGCATCGGTGACCAACGGCCCGGTGTTCGTCCTGGGCGATATCCGTCAGGCGGGGCAGGACTATGCCCAGCGATTTCTCGATGCTGTCCGTGGCATCGAAGTTCCTACCATCATCGAGCTCTTCCGGCCCGCCTCCAGGGAGTTCTTACAGACGGTAGCCAACTCTCTGCCCAACTTTGCCCTCGAGATCTCGCTGGAGAGCCATGACCCTGAAGTGCGTCATGCTTTCGGCAAGTCGTACGGCAATGAGCAGATCGAAAAGACAATGCGGGCTGCCCTGGATTTGGGTGTTAAGCGGCTGGACATCTTCTTCATGGTGGGGCTGCCCAAACAAACCTACCAATCCGTCCTCGATACGGCCGGCTATGCCGAAAAGCTCCTGTCTGACTATGGAGCCGATGGCAGGCTGCACCCGTTTATCGGCCCCATGGCTCCCTTTGTCGATCCGGGAAGTCTGGCCTTCGAGCGTCCTGACCAGTTTGGATACCACATTTTCCATCGGACGTTGGAGGAGCATCGCCGGGCGCTGATCGAACCCAGCTGGCAGTTCACTTTAAATTACGAGACAAACTGGATGACCCGGCGCGAGATCGTCCAGAGCACCTACGAGGCCGGACTGCGCTTCAACCATCTCAAGGTCCAGTATGGCCTGGTCGATAGCCGGGAGGCGGCTCGCGTCGAAGGCGCCATTCAAGAGGGAAGCCGTCTGGCCGACGAGATCGACCGTTTGCGCGCCGCGGAAGATCAAGCCGGCATTGACGAGCTGGCTCCTCGCGTTGCAGCCGTCAATGCCACCCGTATACTGGAAGAAAAATCCGAGCTGAACCTGCCGGTGGCCGCTCGCCGATTCAAGCTCTTTTCCCTGATGACGCTGTTGACCTGGTCGTGGATACGCCACACGTGGATGATGCTGGCTCACCCGCCTCTGCGTCGCCGCGAGGAGCTGCGCAATGCCGCAGTCAAACGCGCGTCATCCCTGGTGAAGGGATAGTGTGAAACCAGCCAAACAACATGATGGTCTGACTGGTAGATCGACCGGTCAGGCCATCGTCAAGCGCGCAACAACTTGCCATTTACATCCCCAATCTCTGATCCCCATCTGCCATCTCCTAGTTTTGGCTCAACGCGGAAAACTGGGGGTAGGTTAAGAAACCGGGTTTTCCCGTAATCCATTGGCCGTTCGCGGTAAGATAAAAACCCGGTTTCTTCCGGCTTTTCCCACTATTCCGCGTTGAGCCCTACTTTTTTGCCGACCCGACTGAGCTTTGCCGGATCAGCAATGCGGCCAGAAAAACCACGCCTGCGGCCAGGCATATCCCCAAACCGCACAGCATCATTCCCATGCCACCAAGAACAGCCAAAGCTGAATAGTCTGTTATCGTGCCGCTGCTTGTCGTGGGTGGCGAGAAAGGAATCGATGGAGTCACAGCAGGTTGAGGAATGCGAACGGCTATCACATTTTCCGCCAATGCCATGGCGTCTTCGGCCGAGTGATCGCCGTCAATGACGATGAAAAGCCCATCCAGGACAAAGGTCAGGCTGACACGGGTCTCTTCTGCGCTACTGAGATCTTCAACCAGGACCGACACGCCTGATATGGTCTGTAATCGCCCGGGATGTTCCGCGATGTTGAAGTAATCGATGCCGCTCAGCCAATCCTGAAGCGTTGTGTATGGGCTGGGACTTTGGGCGATACTCAGCCAGTTGCCGTTTCCGTCGATATAGTCATAGTTGGCCGATATCCCGCCGCCCGGCACATAGTAGATGGCACTCGATCCAAAATCTCCTGCCGTCATCGTGTAGGCATAGTCGAAGGTGTATCCGGGTGGTAAGGCTGCCGGCAGGATAGGGTTGAAGGGGACGTCCAGCTCCTGAGGTGCTTCGACGAACTCACTGCTCGTGAAGGGTTGGCCCATGGGGGGGCGGTTAGGCCCATTGAGATCGGTTTCACGGTTATTCTCACGTATCGACAAGGTCGGTGCCTGAAAGTTTCCGGCAGGCCAGACGGCCGTTGCTGCTGCCGGTGATGCGCCGGACGATGTGACCGTTATGGCGTAATCGATATAGGCGCAGTCGCGTGCCCGGCTGGTACGAGTATCGTTGTGAACAATCACATAGGTGACCTGGTAAGCATCCAGGTTGAGGGTCAGAGAGTTGTCTGCCGCGTCGATGATGTCGGCCTGATCCCCTCGTATGCCCACAGCTTGCAGATGGAGGACAGTCGTATCAGTCTCCAGGGTGACATCGACAATGCCACTGCCTCCTATTTGGATAGTGTCCGCGCCAAGCCCTTGAACACCCGTCTCCGGGAAAAATGTCCCCAGCTCCGCCAATCCTTCCAGCCTGATGGTTGGGTAAGTTGCTCCTTCTCGGTAACCACGCAGCAAGCTGGCCACCGCAAAATCGCGCGATTCGGTTTGCAGCGATCTTCCGTATGGCACAAGCGCCGCGTCAATCGCGTCCAGGCCATCGAGTTGGCGAGACTTTTCCCAGATCGACCGCACGACTGCTTGGCCATACCGCTCCGACATCAATCGCAGGAATAACCACGAGCCATACCATCCCTCCTCAGCCACCCGGCATCGATCAGGCGCGTCGAAGACATCGGCAATGTAGTAGAGAGTATCGTTGCTACCGTCGTAAACTTCGTCTTCCATCCAGCTGGCTGTTGCTTCGTAGAGCCAGGTCTGCGGATCGAATGCATCGTATCCGGCCTGGATGGCATGGTTGAATTCATGGGCAACAGTGGCTTGCATCAGCGCAAGAGGGGTCTCGTCGATCGCCGGGTTTTCGATGACCTCGGCGAAATTGTTATCCAACGACAGATAGCTGTAAGCTGCGCGCCGCTCTACCTCCGGCGTGGCCGGGTTATCGCCCAGGTATCCCCCTTTGGTGTCGGCATATCCGGCGATCCCTATCGGCATCAGCTCTTCGAGATAGACATCGAAGCGTATGTCGCCACCCTCACCGAGGTCATTTGGAGGCGGAGCCCAGCCCAGTTGAATAACCTGGACCTGGTAGCTGGTGTTGAGCGCATCCAGCACCTGCTCGACGTAATCGGGGATGCTATTGCTGTTTGAGTCAGTTGGATCGACAGCCTCGTCGCCGGATAATGTGTAATGGATGAGGAAATGCTCATCACCGTAGGTTTTCTCATCAGGAAGAGAGGGACGCTCTTGGGTGCCGGCCCTGGCGGCGACTGTCCGGGTGGTAAAAGCAGTGACCGCGGTGAAAGACAGGATAGCAAAGATTGCGTACCCGGAGAATACTAGTTTCCAGCGTTTAGACATGATGGCCCCTATGATTGTCTCCCCGGAAGCTCTCCTCAACTTTCAGGGAGATAGTGTGTTCCAAAAAAGTGGTGCAGATCACTTCGCGGAACAGTCAACCTGACATGGTAGACTTCCCTTTTTATCTCCAGTGCTCTCATATCATAACCTGGAATGGCCTGCTAAAAACCCCTAACAGCCGGATTTGATGAGCAAGTCATGGAAATTTCACAAAAGGTTTAGGAATGAGAATTTATTAACTTGCCCATCCATAGTCCTTGCCCTCAGGCCCAACTGGGAAAGTTGTTTAATCTCCATTCCTCAGGTTGTTTTAACATTTCATCAAATGTGACCTTAGGAATGTGGCATGGCCTGGCAATCCTTGAGCACTCAACACCCATCCCTCATCACCTGTCACTTCACAAGATAGTGTGTTGATGCAATGAAAAGCGGTATCTTCTCAATAACTCGGGGTCTTTTTTAGTTCGTTCGTTCTTTTCGATCATCGACCTGTGATTTGCGCCTAGTAGTCCGCCAAAATTAAAATGTCGGGGATGGTTCATGAATTTGTGATGCGGGCTGGAGTTATTTGTGGGGCAATCTGACATAAAAACAACCTGACAGCGCCATAAACTGGCAGTCTTTACGGTTAGTTTGCCCCTGCAAACAACTATGGGGAGACATCTCCCATCTTCTTGCCCGCCACAAATATCTCATC
>JAFGLD010000107.1 GCA_016928235.1 Anaerolineae bacterium
GTCGGCGAATCCGCGAAACACCTCGTAGGGGCGGTTCTCAGACCCGCCCGATTGACAGAGCCAATCCTATTCGCCGACAGCATCTTGACAATGGGGGTCACCTTACTCAAAACTATCAAGCAGCCAGCACCAATAACTGAATAGTTACCGGGAAAATTGCAATCAGGCCGTAGTCTGCAAAGATAGCCATGGAGAATATAATCAGTGTATCATACTTAGTGCATTCGCCGCATTCACCCATCGATGACACTCACTTAAAAAGAGTACCAAGTGATGAGTGACGGGCTATTTTTCTCACCGACAGTTTTTCTGTATGCTCTTTGGAAAGCACCAGGATAGACTTGAACAGATATGGATACAATGCTGAGTGGGACTGAACATCATAACCAATTACAATAGTACTGTTAAATAACTTCCCCATCTGAACTTGCAACACGAGTTATGGATGGGGTAGGTTGATAAATTCTAATTCTTAAATTGCCTGGCTCAGACTGCCCATCCATATCGCTATGCTTGGCCACAAAAAAACGGAGATCAATGTCCTAACGCTAACTGCCTACTGCTTACAATTTGAGAAAGGTTATATTTATGGGGTTTCTAAACAAGCTTGTCAGGCTTTTTACCAGCCCTGCTCCGCGGAAATTCTATCCCATTACTGTAAAGTGTAACCGTTGCGGCGAGATCATAGAGGGACAGATCAACACGGGTAACGACCTGAGCATCGACGATGATGACGATGCAAGTGGGGTTGGGTACTACTGCCGCAAGGTGTTGACGGGCAGTCGGCGATGCTTCCAACAGATCGAGGTAGAGTTGAGATTTAACAGCAACCGCAAGCTGCTCGATCGCCAAATTGTCGGAGGAAGCTTCGTTGACGAGCAAGAGTAAGAATAAAATGGCATCGCTGCAACGGTAACCCTCAGCCTTGACTTATATCAGCATCGAGTAGTATTAGATCTTTATGGCTCATTGGGAATTGGCGTGATTTTGCTATGTATGGCAGACCAAGTAAGCACATTTCACACCAGTAAACTCGATATTTGACAGCGTTCCACGCAAACTCCCAGAGAACCATCTTTATCAAGTGTTATACTGCTGCCGATTGGCAGTAGATGAGATGAGCAACTTGTCAACAAGGAGACAAATCATGTACAAATCGGGCATTATTCTGGCTGTTGTCGCTTTAGTAGTTGTTGTGGGCCTCACCTTACTCAGCCCAATCTGCACGCCTTGTGGCGCGCTGCTTTTGGGACTAGGCGCAGGTTTTCTGGCGGGGGTGTTCGATAAACCACTGGATAACGGCGGATCGGCAAAAGCTGGAGCTATAGCAGGTGGTATTGGTGGCATTGGGGCATTACTTGGCCAAGCCATTGGCGCTTTATTGAATTCCGTTTTGTTGGGGCCAGAGGGTACTGCTGAATTGCTGAGCCAAATGGGAGTCGATGTTGGCAGTGATGCAGCTTACGCATCAAGTTATTGGGTCTCTACAATTGGCATGGCGGCATGTGTTGGAATTTTTAATATTGCCCTGATGGCAGGCCTGGGAGCATTGGGTGGCTTGTTGTGGTGGCAGGTGACCGGTAAGAATACAGCAGCAAGCTCATCCATCGACAATATTGGATGACACGAGCCTGATCGATCCTGATCAGAGCGAATGGGCAATATCGAAGCTGTCACGGGTGTATTGATACCCGTGACAGCTTTGTCTTTGCCGGGTACGGAATACCAGAAGCGATCGTGCGAGTAGGACGGGCGCCAGGGGAAGAAGCACAGGTCGATTTCGGCTACGCGGGGAAGATGGTGACGAAACAAAGCTTCGTAGACCGGGCCAACCGGGAGGTACGGGAGTGGTGCCTGGAGACCGCCGGGCAGCGCACGCACGGCGCGACACAGGAGCAGCCGCTGCGACGCTTCGAAGAAATCGAGCGTGCCCAGCTCAAACCACTGCCACCCGTTCCCTACGACCGTGGAGAATGGAAGCTGCTGAAGCTGCATCGCGATTGCCATGTGGTCTTCGAAAAGGCTTACTACTCGGTGCCTGTCACGCACATTGGCCAACAGGTGCGGGTGCGGGGCGGGAACCGGCAGGTGCGCATTTACAGCCAGGATTACGAGCTGCTGGCTACCCACGACCATCTCGAACGCCCTGGAGAACGCTCGACGCACCCCGATCATCTGCCGCCGGAGAAGCTTCCCGACTGGCTGCTCGACCGGGAAGCCTGTCGCGAGGAAGCCGCCGCCATTGGCCCATCGACTGCTCAGGTCGTCGACACCCTGTTGGGCGATCCGGTGGTCGACCGGCTGGCGGGCGTCGATATGCCCGGCGGGACACAAGTTGCATTCACCTACAACGCAGACGGGCAGCTGATCGCGCAAACACGCGACAGCGTGCCCACCTACTACCTCAGCGATGGGCAGGGCAGCATCCGCGCCCTGACCATCGCATCAGGCGTCATCACCGATACCTACGACTACACCGCCTTCGGCGAGCTGGTTGCCCAGACCGGCTCGCCGACAACAGCTATCTCTACACCGGGCAGCAGCTCGATGAGCTGACGGGGCTGTACAGCCCGCGGGCTCGGTATTATGCGCCGGGGCTGGGGAGGTTCCTCAGCCAGGACACAGCGGGAGTGTTGTTCGGCAATCCGGTGGAGTTGAATCGGTATGTGTATACCGGGAACAACCCTGTTAATCGGAGCGACCCGAGCGGATTGATGGGGATATCAGGCTACGGCATATAGACCTTAAACTCAGTTAAGGCTGCATATCTACTCGCAGCGTTTGTGGGGGCTATGGGGCTTGCGGGTGTTGCGAGAGATGCCCGGCAATTGAATTGGCCGTGGCACCTCACACCGAATCCCCGCAGTTGCACGATCACCGCTCGACGTCCCACTCCGGCGCGGTTGGTCAGTCGCCGGCACCGCGGGGTGAGGTTTTTTGCGTCCAATGAGCCCGCCCCGCATCGAGCTGACCAATGGGGGGCGGTGTCGGGGGCAGCTACCAAGGGAATGTCCGGGCGTCCTCCGGGCGTCCTCCTTGTGTCTCCCTTTCATCCTCCCTGATTCGCACGTATTTTTGACATGCTCCTATCCCCCAATTTGCAGCACTTGCAGGTGGCGGTAGATGCCGTCCTGCGCAATCAGCTCATCGTGCGAGCCCATTTGAGCAATTCCTCCCTGGTCCATCACCACAATACGACTGGCATTGCGAATGGTGGAGAGCCGATGAGCAACCACAAAAGTAGTTCGGTTCGCCATCAGGCGTGCCAGAGCCTCCTGGATTAGTTCTTCAGAAACAGAGTCTAGCGCCGAGGTTGCCTCATCAAGGATCAGGATGCGTGGATTCCGGATCAGCGCACGGGCGATGGCCAGCCGCTGCTTCTGGCCGCCTGACAGCCGTGTCCCGCGCTCTCCGATAACCGTATCCCAGCCCTGGGGCATCCCTTCGACGAACTCCCAGGCGTTAGCCGATTTGAGCGCCTCTTCCAGCCGTGTATCGCTGACATGGCGGCTGCCATAGGTAACATTCTCTCGGACGGTGCCATCGAACAGCACGGTCTCCTGGGGGACGACAGAGAGGAAACGACGATAGGTGCGCATATCAAGGGTATTCATGTCTCTCCCATCGAGCAGAATGTACCCCTGTGTTGGGCGTATGAAGCCGACCACCAGGTTGACCACGGTTGATTTCCCTGCTCCTGATGGGCCGACAATGGCAATCGTCTCACCAGGTCTGATATCCAGGCTGAAGTCGTGGATGACGGCACCCTCGTCATCGGCATCGGCGTATCGGAAGCAGACATTCTCGAATGTCACACGGCCCTCGACACTGGGGATGATAGCCTTGCCTTCATTCTCTTCGATGTCGGGACATTCCAGGATCTCCCCGACCGAGCGGATGGCATCGAAGGCTTTTGTCGCCTGCGGCAGCATATTGGTGAGCGCCAACACCGAACTGGTCATCGAGCCAAAGTAGCCGGTCAACAAGACGACATCGCCCAAGGTGAGTGATATGAACTGGGTGATATAGAGCAAGGCGGCTATCGTCAGCACGGCTACATTGCACAGTTGGAACACGACGAAGGCGACCGATCCAAACAACGAGTTGATCCGATCCAGCCGCAGTCCGGCAGCACGCACCTGAGAAAGCCGCTCCTCAACCCGCTCTAGTTCGTGCTGCTCCTCACCATGGGCGCGGGTAATGGGGATCAGCGTGGTCATCTCAAGCAGCCGGGCCGACATGCTCTCCATCTGGCGCCGGAAGGCCACATTACGCTCCTGGATCGGCTGCCGCAATCGGCGCACCAATACCACTGTCACCGGCACGATCACGAGATAGATCGACAGGAAGCCCGGCGCCCGGATGGATGTTGTGATCAGGGCTACGATGATCGCCGCGCCGGTTGCCAGCACACCGGGAAATGTTTCCATCAGCAATGTCTGGATCGTCTCAACATCGCGCGAGAGTTTGTTGTGAATCGTCCCGGTGCTGGCCCGCTTGTAGAAATCGATGGAGAGGTACTGCATACGGCGGGCAATGGCTGACCGCAGATTCATCTCCAGGTTGCGGGCACTCAGACTCAGCAGATGCATGAAGGCCATATGCATGGGGATGTTCTGGAGGTTAACCAGCACCAGAATGCCGACATATAGCCACAAGCGCGGGTAAAACGACGGCTGCCAATTGGTCAGTAGATCGATCACATTGGCTACGATCAGCGGCAGTACCCACACCGGGCTGTGCTTGATCAAATGAAAAATAATGGCGCCCACCAGCCGGCCCCAATCGCCCCGGACAAGGAGCAGCAAGGTTCGAAGCGGGTTCTCACCGGAATACCGTTGTTCCAGCATGTAGGATGATCGGAGCATCCGATCATCAGTATTTGACAATTTCATCGCTCACCCTATTCGTCATAACGATCCAGTAAAGAAGCCCTTCATGTCCAACTGCCTGAGTTTTTTGCTGTACAGTCACACCTATGGGTCTACTTACGCCACGAAATATTAGATACAAACACCAGCATAATCGTAACACTGCACGCCGCAATCAGGGTAGAGGTTTTCAACGCAGCGAGCAATTGTTTGACTGAGTAGTCGACGGGCAGTTCAATTATCCGGGAATCAGTCAAATGCCGACTAAACCTTGGTCAATAGGCCTGTTTTTAACATCCCTGTTATAATCACAACCAGAGGAAGTGCTCATGAAGTCCACAACAGGTTGGTTATTCCACAGCACAATGATGCTTGTCCTGATAGCCCTGCTTTCAGCCTGTGCGGTTATCTCTCAGGAAGCCCCACCTTTTTTAGCTATCGAGGTCACAATCACACCGTCATCCCCGACGCTTGATGCTCCTATCGCAGTAACGCCAGATGAACCCGTAGCTCCTACCCCAACCGAATCGGGCGAGATTGTGTTGGTGGTATGGATGACCGAACATCTACCTCTAACCAGTGATGCACCAGGTGGACAGGAGTTTCTGGAGCAACTGGCTACTTTCGACGAGTTGCATCCTGATATCCGGGTCGAGGTCTACACCAAGCGTGTCAGCGGGACTGGTGGCATCTTGTCTTACCTGCGCACGGCCACAGCCGTCGCCCCCAGTGTCCTGCCCGATCTGGCACTTGTGGACCGGAGTGGATTGGTACAGGCCGGCCGGGAAAACCTTGTTGTTCCGATTGGCGACCTGCTCGATCTGGCGCTACTTACAGAGTTGTATCCGGTTGTCCAAAGCCTGGGCTCAGTCGATGAAGAATTGGTGGGATTGCCTTACTTGTTGGAGATCGAGCATAGTGTTTACCGCGAGACGGTCTTTAATACCCCTCCCAATTCATTTGAGACCATCTTGAGGCTACGACAACCCTACGCATTTCCAGCCGGTGCCCTCGGAAATGTCAACAACACCATCCTTTTGCAATATCTTGCAGCCGGTGGTGTGCTAACTGACAATACAGGTAATCCCAAATTGGATCCCGAGAGTCTGACACAAGTGCTGACCTTTTACAACCAGGCACACGAGAGAGGATTGATTGGAACGAATCTGTTCCAGTTGACCACTCCATCCGAAAGTTGGAGGCTTTACCGTGATCGGCAGACCAATCTGGCTGCGGTCTCATCGACCACCTACCTGGCCGAACGGGATGACGTTCGTAATACTCTGTTGACCTGGACGCCAACACCGGATGGTCAGGCTCATACCCTGGCAACAGGCTGGTCATGGGTAGTAGCAACGCATGATCCGACCCGCCAATCGGCTGTCATGTCGCTGGTTTACTTTTTGATGAATCCAATCAACCAGGGTCTTTATTCAAAGGCCGCCGATAAACTCCCAACACGCCATGCGGCTTTGATCGTCTGGGGTGAAGATGATCCTTATGTAGCTTTTGCCGATCAGCTCATCAGTAATGCCTATCCCATGCCTGATACGTCAGTTCAGACCATCGTTGGCGCGGCCATCCAGGATGCCTTAGAGGCTGTACTTTTGAACAATGTGCTGCCGGCTCAGGCAGCAGCGCAGGCAGAGCAATCCATCGGTGAAGCTTCGGGGCAAAACCCTTAGTAACAAGTTGTGAGTGATACGTGTTGTGTGACACGCCGGGTTGGTTGAGTCAACTCTCAATCATCAATCACTCAGTAACTTGAATAGACTTTATCGGCCATAGGCTTGCTATGCGTAAAAACCGGCTTATTTTATGCGTGACTCTGTTATTTCCGATAAAGCCTGATATTCAGAGTAACCCATTGGGCAGAATGGACACTCCATGCCGACCTTACTCCACGAAGAACATGCCAAGCATATCTACAGCCTGATCGAGGTGGTGACCCAAGCCGCCGATCCGGCCCGAGCTTTGTCCAATCACTGGCCTTCAACGCTGGATAACATGAGCCGATGTTACATGGTAGGCGCAGGCAAAGCCTCGCTTGAAATGGCACTTCAACTACAAACTCTCTGCGGCGACAAACTCGTCGGTGGCACGGTAGCTGTTGTACCGGAACGGTTATCTCGCCTCAGCGAGCCTCCTCATGGTTTTGATGTATTTCCTGCTTCCCATCCATTGCCCGACGAACGCAATCTACTTGCATCCCAATCCATTGCAACAATCGCTCGCAAGGCCGAGGAAGTCGATATATTAGTAGCGCTCATTTCTGGCGGTGGCTCATCTCATCTGATGCTGCCGGCCGGTGAGCTGGTATTTGAGGATCTACGAAGAGTCACAGCCTTACTGCAACGAGCCGGTGCCCCCATCCGGGCGCTTAACACCGTTCGTAAACACTGCGAGGTACTCAAAGGAGGCGGTCTGCTCAGGCTGGCCTATCCGGCTCAAGTGTGGGCCTTTATTCTTTCCGATGTCGTGGGAGATTCGCTCAACGTGATTGCTTCTGGGCCCACATCTCCTGATCCCACCACCTATGCTGACGCATTGAAGGTATTGGATTACTACAATTTGCACGAGTCTGTCCCTGCTATTACCAGCCACCTGGAGATGGGCGCACGGGGGGATATACCAGAAACACTCAAACCCGGTGATCCGATCTTGACAAACGTTCACAATATCCTGATTGGAAACAACCGGTTGGTGTTAGAAGCTGCTCGTAAGCATGCCACACGTTCGGGCTGGCACGTGATCGGTTTCGAATTTGGCGTAGAAGGCGAAGCACGCATCGAAGGATTGAACCTGGCGATGCGTGTGCACAGCCTTTTAGATCGCCCTGACCGGCCGCTTTGCTATTTGATGGGCGGCGAGACCAGCGTCACCGTACACGGTGAAGGAAGAGGGGGCCGTAACCAGGAGTTGGCATTGGCTGCCGCCATTCACCTGGATGGCCTGGAGCGAGTTGCTCTGGCTGCCTTTGCCACTGATGGGGTCGATGGACCAACTGATGCCGCCGGAGCAATTGTCACAGGAGAGACTTGTGCGCGTGCCCGCGCGCTAGGGATGGATGCCCAGGAATATCTGAACAACAATGATAGCCATACTTTTTTCGACCGGATTGGCTCGCTGATCCGAACCGGCCCGACAGGAACCAACGTCAATGATGTCACCATGGCACTGATTTATTGATAGGCTGTGACGCAAAGCATCCACATATGAAGTGTTTCCAGTGCGCAGCGACACAATGGCAGTCGATAATCCTGTATATCTCTACCTGACAAGACGAAGCCGGTGGCCTTCGGAGCAGAAATCCAATCGTTTGGGTGTGATCATCATATTGATCATTGGATTTGTGAGCATCCTTGCGCAACTGAGCAACAACTCGCTTGCGCCACTCCTACAGATGTTTTTTCTGTCTGGAATAGCGGTGGCAGTATTCATACCACCGGTTGTTTTTGCAGTCACTGCACTGGCTACCGGGCGGGATGTCGCCGGCGATGGCTATGGCCTCCTTCTGCTTAGCACCATCTCAGATGAAGCAATCTTTGCCGGGCTTGCCCGCACAGCATACCACCGACTACGCATCTTGCAGATTCTGCCCATTGCCATCCTGATCGGTATGTGTCCCATGATGGCATCTGTTCTTTATGGTGGTTCACAACCAGGCAGTCCTACGCCCCCACTCCACACCATTGGCTTTAGCACACTGTTTTGTGGCCCCACCATTCTCGCTCCCCTCATTCTCGCATTCGTCGGTCTCTATGAGCTTGCCATTCGAAGCGGCGTATGGCTAGGATTACGATGGGGCCGGCTGGCACCAAACGCTGCCGGCATGTTGCTGAGTGTTTGGGTGATTCTCTTGCTCCCTCCCATATTCTGGCTGGCCCCATTCCTGATTTTCATCTACAACCCTTTGCAAGGTGTCGATGTGCTGGCCTGCCTGCTGTGGCCAATAGCCGTGGTGCTGATGACAATAGTCTATCGGCTGATCGAGCTGGCTCAGGAGCGCGCGTACCAGGTTCTCAAGCGTCGACGAGCAGGGACCACAGGAGATGGGTATTGGAGATCGGGGATTAAGGGGCTAGGTTAAATGCCATTTTGTGGGATGGGTTTGTACTGCGCCCCAAAATCCGGACACAGAAATCAGGGTGAAATAAGAAGATTCACGCGGCTGTGATGAGTGATGAGTCCAAATAGATGTTCATTCCCAATGGTGGTGGGTCATCGGCAACTCCCTGGTAATCGCCGTCACACTGCTCCTTCCATAGCGAAATCGGTGACAGATTAAGAAAGGACTTGCGCAACGTTTGGGAAAAATTCGCTTCAAAAGCAATGGATGGTGTTGTGAGCTGAACAGTCATTCACGGGTATTGATTTTTTAACTGATCACCGAAAACTGATCACTGCTCACCTGTCAATGTTAAAAACTTGATCATCGAGTAAGAACTATCCCAAGTTGCTGAGGAGATACTTCCGGAAAGCGAATATGCACGGCAAAACAGTCGACCCGCTGCTCAATTGGCCCATTTCCTATGTCCCACATTCTCAAGTTCGGCCAATGATCTTCCTCACCATTTTTTTGATGACAACTTGCATTGCCATGCCTCGTGGGCTGTGTTACATTATCCTGTTATGGGTGATGTTCACATATACCTGAATATGCTTACAAGTCTGGCGATTGCAGCCTGGTTATCAGCCTGCAACACGCCATACGATGTTATCACTCCACCGATCCCCACACTTTTCCCCACACCAACAATCACACCCACACCACCTCCGGCCCTCCCCCTCGATCACATCTGGGTTGGTTTTGACGGGTTAAGTGATACCGTGCTCGGTGTCTCACCCGACAGAAACGTATCAACGCTCGCACTGCCCCTGAATGAAGACCAACAAGCCTCGGAGATCATCGCTGCCAGGGATGGAAGTATGGTGATCTACCTGGTTTGGAATGCTGATGGACAGCAACACGGCATCGCTGCCTGGAATCTGATCGAGCCGAATGCGCGCCTGGTTACCCAGCCCCTGAGCGGTTATCGGGTCATCTCGCTGTTTCTGGCTGAGGAAGCAAACAGCTTGCTCTATGTTGAGATTCAGGTCGATACGCCTGTCCCTGAGGCCGATTGGCGATTGGTAAGCATATCGCCCCAGGGCGGACAGCCAACGTTGCTCATCGGGAGAGATGCGGCTCCTGATCTCCTGCCGCCGACGCCAATTGGTATCGCACAGGACGGCAGGTTATTGTTTAACGCAGCCACAAAGCCGGGAGCTGAGGGTGTCGCTCAGGGGATTTACAGTTTTATACCGGAAAATGGCCGGCTCGATCTGATCAGCCCACCTGGGGATAGCCCTATTGTCGACGGCGAGCTGTCAGCAAATGGCACCCGGTTGGTTTACAGGATCTCCAGTGAGTCATCGACAGGTGAGCAGACAGATCTGCCATCGATTATCGCTGCGCGTTTGCTCGATCTGACATCCGGTCAGGTCATCACGCTGGCCGCGCCCGGCAGCGAAAATATCACCAGCCTGTATTGGTATCCTGATGGAATACACCTTCTCCTGGATCTCGTGCCGCCGGAGTCTGAAGAACAGCAACGGCAACTCTGGGCGCGAGCTGACACCAGCCAGACAGTTCCCTGGCGGCAGATCGCTGTCGATCAGGCTCACACAGCAATCTTTTCTTGTACCCCCTATCAACAAGGGGTGATCTATACGCTTTTCCCTTCGCTCGACGATACCGAGTGGCGTCTCTACATCTTACCGAACATTGCTGCCGACGATCCGCCTCAGACTGTTTCGTTAGGGACTATAGAAGAGCCCACAAACGTACCGCTTATCATCAGAATACCTTAATAGAGACAGGATATATCGTATGTTAGACAAATTTTTCAACCCGCAGTCTGTTGCCGTAATCGGAGCCTCGCGAGAGCCGGGCAAATTAGGCTATGACATCATCCACAATCTGGTAGAATGCGGCTATAGTAAAGAGCACACAGTCTACCCGATTAACCCCAAGGCCGATGAAATTCTCAACATCAAGGCTTACCCCAGTGTGTTGGACATCACCGGGCCGGTTGACTTAGGGGTAATCGTTATCCCATCTAAGTATGTCCTGAGCGCGCTACATGAGTGCGGCAAAAAGGGCATTCCGGCAATTGTTATTATCACCGCCGGGTTCCGTGAGGCCGGACATGAAGGTCTGGCTCTTGAACAAGAGGTACAGAAAGTCGCCCGTGAGTATAACATCCGGCTGATCGGGCCGAACTGCCTGGGTATCATCGACACCTTCACGCCACTCAACGCTTCCTTTGCCGCCGGGACACCCCCCCAGGGCCCGGTTAACTTTACCTCGCAGTCAGGCGCACTGGGCACGGCCGTTCTCGATATTGCTATGGCCGGACGGCTGGGCTTCTCTAAGTTTGTCAGCCTGGGCAACAAGGCCGATCTGAACGAGATCGACCTGTTCAGGGGTTGGGCCGATGATTCCAATTGCAATGTTATCATGGCCTATATTGAGGGTGTGCCTGACGGCCAGCAGTTCATGGAAGAGTCGCGTGTCATCAGCAAGAAAAAGCCCATCGTGGCCCTTAAGTCAGGCGTGACCCAATCCGGCTCGCGGGCAGTATCTTCGCATACCGGCTCACTGGCCGGTTCTGAGCAAGCCTACAGCGCTGCCTTCAAACAGGCAGGCATCGTTCGGGCCAACTCGATGGAAGAGATGTTTGATTTCTCGTTGGCTTTTGGATATCAGCCGCTGCTGCCCGGTGATCGTATCGCTGTGATCACCAATGCCGGCGGCCCCGGCATCCTGGCGACAGACGCTATCGAGCGTTGTGGACTGAAGCTGGCACAGCTCGATGATGCAACCAAGCAAATTCTCTCCGATTATCTGCCCGCTGCTGCCTCGTCAGCCAATCCCGTCGATGTGCTGGGCGATGCCATGGCCGATCGCTATGAGTTCGCATTGGACAAAGTTGCCCATGACCCCAACGTGGATGGCATCCTGGTCATCCTGACGCCGCAGTCGATGACCGATATCAAGGGTACCGCCGAGGCGATCGCCAATCTTGCCGACCAGCTGGATCGTCCTGTGTTGACCAGCTTTATGGGCGAGGCACGCTCCAATGAAGGGATCGACATTCTGACCAGGCGCGGCGTACCCAATTACCCCTTCCCGGAACGCGCGGCGGCGGCGCTCAAAGCCATGTCGATCTACCGCGAGGCCAGGGCGCTCCCACTGCCCCAATATGAGAAGTTCAAGGTCGATACAAAGGCCGTCCAGGCTGTTTTCGATAAGGCGCGCTCCGAGGGCCGGGTGACGATTGGAGACTTTGAGGCTCGCGACATTTTGACGGCTTATGGCTTTACTATCCCCCAGGTCGAGCTGGCTGATACCGCCGACAAAGCAGTGGAGATTGCCGGCCAGATTGGGTACCCGGTGGTGCTCAAGATCGCCTCACCGGACATCCTTCACAAAACCGATGTTGGCGGCGTCAAGGTAGGGTTACGCAATGCTCAGGATGTGCGCGATGCCTTCGACCTGATTGTCTATCGGGCGCAGCGATACGTACCGAATGCGCGCATCTGGGGCTGTGTGGTGCAGCAAATGACCCAGCAAGGACTGGAAGTTCTGGTCGGCATGAACCGCGACCCACAGTTTGGGCCGCTGGTTACCTTTGCCCTGGGCGGTATCTATGTTGAGATCCTCAAGGATGCCACCTTCCGCATTGCGCCG
Source organism: Anaerolineae bacterium (assembly GCA_016928235.1). GTDB lineage: Bacteria > Chloroflexota > Anaerolineae > Aggregatilineales > UBA3940 > JAFGMS01. Next base: position 12,607 of record JAFGLD010000107.1, read on the forward strand.
TTTTCCCGCGATGAGGCCCATCAGATGCTGGGCGAGCTGCGCGCTCGCGCGCTGCTCGACGGTGTGCGCGGCAAGCCGCCGGTCGACAAGGACGCCATCGTTGATACGTTGCTGCGCATCGGCCAGCTGGTCACCGACTTTCCGGAAATCGTTGAGCTGGACATCAATCCGCTAATGGTCTTCGAGCAGGAACAGGGCGCGGCAGCTATTGACATGCGGCTGGTGCTAAAATAAAAACAACCGGCATATATAAGGCGTATATAGTTTTCCGGAAAAGTTCTTGACAGGTAGTTATGCCGGATGAGTAAATATGTAAATAGTTAAATAGGTAAAGGCATGCCCATGAGCATCTGATAAAGCGTTTTTACATATTTACCTATTTATGTTCTACCGGCCACTTTGACTACAGAGCAGAAACTTATCTGGACAACCATAGCAGGTCGTGACCGACGGCTAACAGACCCAGACTGTGTACAACAAAGGATCAGTGTGATGAATTCACTATACATTACCTCTATTGAAAACTACTCCGGAAAAACTGCCGTTTGCCTGGCAATCGGCAAGATGCTCCAGGCACGCAATCACAAAATTGGCTACCTCAAGCCGGTCAGCTACCAACCGATGCAGGTGGATGGACTGACCGTCGACGAGGATGCTAACTTCATCAAGAAAATTCTTGACCTGCCTCATGGCGCCTGGGATCTCTCCCCGGTCATTGTAACCCCACAGGTTCTCTCCGAGTGTCTGAAGAATCAGATCTGCAACCTCGATGAAAAAATTCGGGAAGCCTACCGAAAAATCTCAGAAGATATCGATGTGATGCTGTTGGAAGGCGGTGCCAGCCTGCGAATGGGGTATGCAATCGGGCTTTCAGCTCCGCAGGTATCTGATATGCTCGATGCCAGGGTTCTGGTTGTGGTTAAGTTCAGAGGGCAGATGCGTGTGCTCGATGACGCGCTAACGGCCCAGTTCCGGCTGGGCGATAAATTCGCGGGTGTCTTGATCAACCGCGTTCCCGATGCGGATATCAGCTTTGTCAAAGAACAGGCCGTGCCATTCCTGGAGAAGCAAGGTATCGCTGTATTGGGTGTATTGCCCGATCAGCCCAATCTGGCAGCGATCAGTGTGGGAGAAATGGTGCAAACACTTGGCGCTGAAGTGCTGACCAACGGTCAACACGAAGATGCCCTGGCTGAGACAATGATGGTCGGCGCGATGGGCAGCCAGGAAGCCCTCAGCCGCTTTCGCAAGTATCAGAATAAGGGCGTCATCACCGGCGGCGACCGGATAGATGTCCAACTGGCCGCGCTGGAGACCTCGACTGTTGTCTTAATCTTAACCGGCAACTTACGGCCTGAGGCCTCAGTCTTAAACCTGGCTGAACAGCAAGGTGTAGCCGTGCTGCTCGTTCCCACCAATACCATGGAGACCGTCGAGACACTCGAAAGGGCATTTGGCCGGACACATCTGGGCCATGCCGGAAAGCTGGCGACCTTCGAGACACTGATGGCTCAGAATCTGGACGCCGGGCGATTGCTGAAGCTGATCGGCATCGCATAGGCCAATCAACAAAAGCAAGATGGTATCGATAAAGGGTAGCCTGAAAAGCTGCCCTTTTTGTCATATAGAAAAGTAAAGCCGGGAAGAAACTGTAGCATAAGTCGTGCTGTCATTCCCGCGAAAGCGGGAATCCGTGCGCCAGGAGTGCATAGCGAGTAACGATGAAGAAATGCTATAGCTTTCCAGATAATGCTCTGAACAAAGTTGTGTCTCTTTTAAGCACAAAGCTGTCCGAAACGTTTTCGGAAAAGCTATAAATCCCCACCATGGCCAACAATAAAGGACGGAATACTCGACATCGTCGAGGGACTCCGCGAGGAACGCCGGCTCGATGTCGAGGAACCCCGGCTCGATGTTGAGGAACCCCGGCTCGATGTTGAGGAACTCCGGCTCGATCTGCTGGGTTCTGTCTGGTTTAGGTGATCAGTTTTTTATCGCACAGCAGCGACTGTGCTCTTGGGTATGGTCACAGTTAGGCAGCAACATAGATGGTTTCAGGGTGTCATTCACCCTGCAATCCCTGTGATCTGCGATCTTTGGGTTATGGTTTGAAACTGATCACTGAAAACTGATCACTGATCACCTGTCATCGAGATGTTTTCCTGGCGCTCGCGCCGACTGTCTACAATCTGGTAGAATATTCTTTAAGCTGAACCACACCGTACCTCCTTCTTGGTCAGCTTGTCGCAAGGAACTTGACCCCTTTCTTATATCGGGGAAGGGGTCAAGTGCGTTATGCATCATCACGGCAGTCAATGCAAAAACAACGGCGTAATGACAAGCAACCAGGACATTGTCAAAGTGGTCACTTCACCGTCATAATAAGTGAGCAATTCTTGCCTTATCATGTCTTGCATATCCAGTTGTGCAAAACATCTATGTTGACAGGAGACTTGGATGGAGGAGACTATCCCAGAGGAGCTTTTAGACTCTGCTCAAGAAACGGATGCCGAATCCCCACCCTGGAACCGTACGACACGCCGCATCGTTGCACTGATTCTGGCCGCTCTGGTACTGTTCTTGATGTGGCGTTTTCAGGGTTTGATCGGACAGCTTGTGATCGCCGCCCTCGTTGCTTATCTGCTCAATCCAATCATCGATTTCATTGATCGGCGCACACCCCTGACACGTGGTTGGGCAATGACTACTGTGTATCTGCTGTTTGTGCTGTTGGTGTTAGGGATGTTGACAATGACAGGCGTGGCAGTTTATGGTCAGGTCTCTGATCTGATCCGCAGTTTGCCCAATCTGATTGCTCAGGCGTTTGAGTTTGCCGGTGAGCTGACCAATAATCCGAATGCCGTTCTGGTATTCGGCCCCTATTCTTTCAGCCTGGCCGATGTAGACTGGGCAGATCTGGGTATTCAGTCTAAAGGATTGCTGGACCCGGCGTTGCGAGGCGGTCCAGCCGTTGTAGGCAAGGTCGCGCAGGGCACCCTGAACGTGATAGGTTGGTTTACCTTGACTCTTTTCATGTCGATCTACATCGCTCTTGATTTGCCCCGTCTTGGGGTGGATGTGGAAACGACCATGGTACAGTCCGGCTACTATGCTGACTATCAGCGGCTACGCCAGGGGCTGGTTAGGATTGGCAATGCTTACCTTCGCGGGCAGGTAATCCTTGGGTTAGTCGTTGGGGTTGTAACAGGAATGCTCCTGGGATTGCTTGGTGTCCATAACGCACTCGCGCTGGGAGTGCTCGCCGGCGTGTTGGAGTTTATTCCATACTTTGGCCCCATATTCTCTGCCGTGGTAGCCATTCTTGTTGCATTCTTTCAGCCGGAGAATTACCTGGGCCTGACACAGTTCCAGTTCGCTTTGGCCACTCTCGCAGTCATGATCCTGGTGCAGCAGGTCGAGAATAACTTCTTGGTGCCGCGCATTGTGGGCGATGCGCTAAACTTGAAACCTCTCACTGTCATCATTGCCGCGATTATCGGCGGCGCTCTGGCCGGCATTCTGGGCATCATCCTGGCTGCGCCTGTGACAGCTGTCATACGCCTGTTTGGTGGTTATTTGTGGCGCAAACTGCTCGTCCTGCCGCCCTTTCCACCTGAAAACACACAAACTTCACAGGAGCCATCGCTGCTGGGTCGTACAATTGGAAGTATTCGCCGCCGGATAGCACCTCCTGATGAGGAGCCGGTGGACAAGTCATCTTCCACTAACAGATAACTTGACCAGGGTAAACACACCTGAGCCGGTCAATCAGAACCGCCGCTAAGCTGTGCCGGCATTAAATAAGTGCGTCTTCATGACGCACATCGTTTTTTCAGAACAGGTTGATGGAAGCCACGCTAAAAGGGCAGCTCATCTAAGTCATCATTGTCATAGTCTTCGAAGTCATCGTAATCATCTTCATCGTCGTAATCGTTGTAATCGTCGTTTCCCTCAGAGATGTAACGATATGTTGACGCGCTGTTCTTGCGGTTTGCCTGATAGTAGTACAACAAGGACTGGTAACCCGCAAGCCGGGATCTCGCATCAGAATCACCAGGTCGAAGCAGTAGCCGCCAACGCAACTTAAAGATCTCCCATCGCAATCCCGGTAAATTATCAGGCCAGTTAATATGGTTATGATTGTCATACTTGACTTCGAGGGCTTGCAAGAAAGCCTGGTAGCCTTGCAAACGAGCCCTGGCGTGAGCATCACCGGAATGCCAGAAAAGATGCCAGCGCAGTTTGACCACTTCCCATTGTAAGTTGAGGGGCGCTCGGATCCTGCCGTTGCGGCCCAACACCAGGCCGGTCACCTTCGGCTCATCGCTCATGGGACGAACTCGCCAGGGCTTGCGCGGCTGGATCGCATAACCAGCATCCGTTAGAATACTAACCAGTGCCGGCACAAAATAAGCAGGAATGTGCTCGGTACGCCACGAGAAGGTGAGATCGTCGCCATAACGGGTATAGACGGCATCAGCCCGGCGGGCCAGGTCGGCGATCCGCTCATCCATTTCATAGTTTACCAGGTTGCTCAACGCAGGGCTGGTCGGCGCGCCCTGCGGTAATCCATTGCGATACACGCACAACCTCATCAGCATCGAGAGAGCTTCACCGTGCCAGCCTTGCTTGAGGAAAAAGCCACGCACCCGATCAGCGGTGGTCGATTCGAAGAAATCGACCAGATCTAGCGTGGCAACCAGCTTCTGCCCGGCGTGGCGCTGGGCGTTGTCGACTATCGAGCAGCCACGCCGAAAGGCCATTGCTGCCGGGTGAACAGGAAGGGTGTCCAGGTAACGATGCAAGAGCATACGTTGTAATTTTTTGAGCGGCGGAGAAGGGGCCAGGATGCGCCGCTCTCGCCCATCGCGCTTGGTGACTGAGAAGGGCCGGTAATGATACTTGCGCCCCAGACGAATAGTCGAAAACTCACTTGGCCACACCCCTAACAGCCCCACCAACCGCATCTCCATTGCAGAGACAGATGGAGATGATTGGCGAGGCAGCAAATTGCGCAGAGAACGTGGTATAAAGCGCGACAGCAGGTGTTCCACTGCCTGGTTATTCCTTATTATCGCGTGTCAGCAGTGACTGCATCCCAGGGATAATCAGTACATTGCCTGATTTGGAAGCCAACGATGCCAGTGTCTCTAGTTCCTGAAGACGCATGATATCAGGGTTCTCGTGCAGCACTTTAGCGGTGTTGGCCCGGGCGCGAGCAGCGGCCACCTCATGACGGGCTGACACCAGATCGGCGCGTCCTTTGAGGTCGGCTTCTACCTCTTGCAGGAATACATTGCGAACCACTGCCGGCAGAACGATATCCTTGACGCCCACCCGGTTGAGAGTAATGCCATATTGGCCGGCCAGCGGCGCAACTGCTTCGAGCAGCTGTGTCGACAGCGCATCGCGATCTTTGAGCAGCTCTTCGAGGGTTTGGCTGGTGATGCTCTCGCGCAGGGTCAGTTGCAAATCCTGGTAAAGCCGGGTCAGGTAATTCTCGGTGGTATGCCGGGCCATCACCGGATCGCTGATCTTATACTGGGCGATTAGCGTTACCCGGACACCGATCTTATCGCTGGTCAGGATCTCCTGCGCGTCGATCGTCTGGCTGGTCTCGCGAATGTCGACGCGATCAATCCGGCGTCGCTGCCAGACCCAGAGTGGATATCGACCCGGCTGCAACAGCTTCTGATATCGGCCTTTCTCATACAGCAGGCCACGCTCATATTCTTGAACTTCTACAACAGTCCGTCCAAACATCGATTCCTCCCCTTAAAGCAGCAACTGGTAATGAGTAATGAGTGACAGGACAAAACCTTTTTCTGTACGCTTAAGAATGTTAACGACATAACCGTTATCGACGGTCACATCGGGATTTGCGAGCCGAGAAGTCCCGCCCATGGCACCCGCTGGTTGCGGGGTGAAGATTGATGATGAAGCGCCACGATTGTCAAAACCATCTCACGAAGAGAAGGCCAGACAATCGCTTTGCTCCACCAGGTATCCTCTTCACCACAAGGCAGCCGGCCGGTGGCGGTTGGCGCCAAAGGCGTTGCCCGCAGTGGGAGTGGATATCTCGGCAGAGAATAGGTGTTTGGCGCAGCCAAACACCTATTAAAAGGGTCCTACGCGCGGTACGCTCTTGCCTATTGGGGAGCGCCGCAAGAACAGTATAGTAAGGAATTATACACCACATTCAGATTAGAACAAGCGCGCTGACAGTCAGCTAGCTGCATGGCGAATACATTAAAAAACCAAATCGCCTACCATATTGTTTCCGAACGAGCAGAATTCCCTTGCCGGGAGTAAGATTAGATCGTCGAAAATGTATGAAAACATCGTCAGAAGCCCCCATTGATAGACATGGTTGATCCATGTAATCCTTTTATCCGAACTCGCTTGACAATGAGCACCACCATCCATATACTGGAATTGGCGTCGGCAGAAGGTTTCTGTCGATAA
>JAFGLD010000108.1 GCA_016928235.1 Anaerolineae bacterium
AATACCTAGACCCAACTGGAAAGCCGGATGTCATGAAAGTGGCCTGTCCGGTTTGGAGCGGGGGAAAGGTCGTAAGACCCTACCTATATTACCGTCCAACAGGTCATTACGAGATAATCTCAATCAGATTGTTGGACAGGCAGGTAAATGGTAAAGCTGCTTCCTTTGGAAAGGGAGCTTTCCACTCTGATCCTGCCATGATGAAGGTCGATAATTTCCTTGGCGATGCTCAGTCCCAAACCCGTACCTGGCACACCGGTAGCTCTGGCATTCTCGGCTCTGAAGAATCGCTCGAAAACAAACGGTAGATCTTGTGGGGCAATCCCGACCCCTGTATCCCAAACACTGAATGTCAAGCATGGAGCCACCCCAACTGTTTCCAGGTTGGTCGCGATCCCAACTTGACCGCCCGGTAGCGTATAGTTGATAGCATTCACAACCAGGATGCTGAGTACCTGGACAATGCGGTGACGGTCGGCTCGAAGCAGGGGAAGATCGGGGGGCAGGTTGGTAGCAAGCTGCACGCCTTGTTTTTCTGCCTGAGGCATATGGGCGCGTAAGACATCCTGAACCAGATCGTTGAGTGAAAAATCAGAGGGTCGTAGCATAAAGACACCCCGATCGAGTCGAGAGAAGTTCAACAGATCTTCTACCAGATGCTCCAACCGTCCAATCTGCTCGGCTATGGTGTTCATGTAAGACTCGCGACTTTCCGGCGGACCTGCGCCAAGCAATCCATGATAGAGCTTGAGATTGGTGACTGGTGTACGTAGCTCGTGAGAAACATTAGCGACATATCTCTTACGCATCTTCTCTAACTGCTTCTGATACGTGATATCGCGCAATACGGCGACTGCATTGGCTATTTGGCCTTGCTGATCCATGACCGGTGTGATACTGATCAGGGCATCATATTCAGAGCCGTCCAGCCGTTGCACACTGATTTCGCCCTGCCAGATCTCGCCACGCCTCAAATTGCTCATAATCTCTGAGCCTTGATCTTCTGCCTTTTCCATGAAGCTACGCAATGTTTTGCCGAGCAACTCTTCAATATGATAACCGGTGATGCGTTCCCAGACCGGATTGGCATATTCAATTTTGCCGTCAGGCCCGGTGAATAAAATACCATCGTCAGCATTATCGACGATAACCTTGAGGCTTTCTCGCTCCTGACGCAAACGCGCGTTACTGATGGCAACAGATGTCTGTTGAGCCAATATCTCAGCCAACTGGACATCTTGGGGACCGAAGAAATGCTGATGCCGATTGGCCATCCATTCCATCACGCCGATTATCTGGTCGTGCCAGCGCAATGGAACACCCATCGCGATGCAAAGTGGCTGTTGCTGGTCGGTCGTTTGACCTTCCAGATCGGTTTGATGGATGTCGACTGTCAAGGGTTTTCCGGAGATGAACACACGGCCGGCCATTCCTTCTCCCGGACGCAGAGTTTGACCGATACTCGCAGCGCCGGCACCGATGCCCTCAGCAACTGTCAGGAGATCATTGGCGGCATCGTACAGGTAGATCTGTCCACCCTGATCGGCATCCAACAGCTCAACGGAAATCTCCATCAGAGAGCGGAGCATCTTACTCATTTCCGGTTGGCTATTGATGTATTCTCCCAATTTGTAAAGGGTTTCGAAAGCCTGCCGGTACTGCTCTGTCTCTGTTTTGTTGATGCGGATGTCGAGCATCGCTGCCCTTTCGGCATACTATGTTTGAGTTTGTCTGGTCGTCGTGAACGGTTCTAGTTTAGTCCAAAAGAATAGGCTCAGCAAAGCTGGTAGCACGCAACAATGCGTGGTTGATGGTATATCATATCCCTTACTCCTGACCTCGCTGATGCTCGGTCTTCACTCTTAGGCTTGGTAAGGAAAACTATCATGATTATTCACAGGGGTTGCAGTCATTTGGATAAAGGCGACCAAGTCTGGAAAGCCGGAGAGTATACGAATGCCCTGGCTCACTTCCGAACATATGTCGAGCATCACATCAATGATGCGTTTGGTTGGTGCTTGTTAGGTGATCTCTACCGAGACCGGGGCGACTTCATAGCGGCCGAGACAGCGTATGCGACCGCTATCAACTGCCCATTGGATAGTTTGCCCGCATACAAACAGTACCAAGCTCATTATCGTCGGGGATTGCTGTATCAGCCATTAGCGTAAACTTAAGCACAAACCCGATCTGTTTGGTTCTGCATTTTCGGTTATTAGTTCTTGGTTATTAGTCGTTGGTATACAGCCAAGAGCCTGTCATTGCAAACAAAAAACTGATCACTGAAAACTGATCACCAAACAGTATTGATGCCTTAAGTTGACACCTATGGTCTCATCTCTTTCACTGTTGGAGTTGGATTCTCTGCAAACAATCAGATATCGCAGAGTTGTTGTCCTTGATTATTCCCTGTGAAATAACCTTTGGGTGTTGATCTCTGCGGTCTCCGCGGTGAAAAAGCAATTTGGACTAGGCGATAAACAATCCGATTGCCACCAGGACAGGCATCACAATATTGATGATCACATTCAGCCCCATCGCTGGCGCTAGTTTCTCCATATTCTCGGCATAACGATAAGCACCGAGGAAGGCCGGCACGGCCAGAAGGAGCGCCCCCAATCCAATAAGAGCAGTCATAGGCAGATACCCCATCGCCACCCCAACCACAATCGACAGAAAGGACGATAATAGAAAGGCTCCGTAAATCAGGCTGCTAGCCCGGTTGCCGATCACGATCGGGAAGTGCTTGCGGCCCACGCTGCGGTCAGGCCCAACATCCGGGAATTGGTTAAGGAGCAACAGATTGTTGACCAGGAAAAAGGGAACCAGAGAAGCAACAAAGGCTGTCCACGAATACTGTCCGGTAAGCGCAAAGTGTGTGCCCATTACCATCAACAGACCAAAACCAAGACCGGGCGCGATCAGACACAGAATCGGGCTGCGGGTCACCCAGGGTGTATAGATAAAGACAACGATCATTCCTAACAGACCCAGCGGCAACAAGAGCCAACCCCTTACTACCAGGAAATACACACCAATCAGGCCGGTAATCACCAGGGTGATAACGGCTGTTGCAAGCGTCTGGCGATCCAGCCCGGGCCGGGCAGGAAGCGTGCCACTTCCGCCACTAAAAGGCGTCCGCTGTGTTCTGGTATCCAGACTACTTCTGAAGTCGAAATACTCATTAAAGGTGTTGACGCTGATGTGAGCGGCCATTGCTCCAATCAGCACCAGGACAACGTGAAGGAAATTAATCTCAGCTCCTGACCAGATGGCTGTACTTAACCCTAACAGGACACAGGCCGGTGTCAGGATGAGGAAGGGAGGACGCATAGGGCCCATTAAATCTTTCATGATGGTTGTGTTAGCCTCCAAAACAGTCTTTAGTTTGTGATTACTGACCATACTGTAATTACTGAAAACTTCTTAAATATTACCACCTCATCGAGCCTCTGTCACAAAGATTATTTTTACCCCATCGTGTTCCAGAGATGAGTTCCTTAGAGCACACCCTGTCTCCATCGCTCATACGATTTCCAAACCTCTGCCTCTCTCGTCTTACAACACGCTATAGCTTTTCAGAAAACATTCTGGACAACTTTGCATTTGTGAGAGACGCTGACTTTGTTCAGGTCTTTATCTGAAAAGCCATAGCTCGCATCGAAGTGATATGAAAGACCTGCAATCTCCCTGGCGAGGGACCTCATTTGAGGGATTATATTCATTGCTGTTTCGTAGATTGTGTAACCGAGCATTCCTCTTGCCCTCTATTCTTGCATATCGCTGCCGACTACAGTCAGTTCTAACTTCAATTGCCAGCAAGATTCTTTGATGGCATCAACAATCTCTTGGGGTGGCAGTTCAACTTTGTTTGCCGGAATTTCCGCCTGCTCCAACCGCGGATCGATAATCCAGAAGATTTCTTCATGATTGGAAAGACTGCCAAGTATGCGATTGATCGTCTCGACGCCTTGCACCCTTATTCTTACCCAACCATCTGAAGACACTACATTCTCTCCTTCAGTGATCTCCTCAAGTGATTTGATACGATTGGTGCCTGTTATCAGGGTGAACTGCCATTGATCTCCCAATAGCCAGGAATATAGCTCGTACCCCTTCATAGAATGTGGAAGCAGAGATGGGATTGTGGCTGACGGTATGGGTACGCCAACGGATGATGGGATTGTGGCTGACGGTATGGGTACACCAACGGATGATGGGGTTGTGGCTGATGGTGTAGGCACATCGATGGTGGAACTAATGTTGCTGCTACATGCCGCAAGCCAGATTGCTGTTAACAGGATGACACCAGTGCTCTTTTTCATATTTCTATCCCCTATATTCATGATTGGTCAAGGTAGTATAGCCTCACAACATGGCAAATCAATGTCAGAAACTCAGCGATTCGGGGACAAACAATCAGGCACAAGGGTAACGACGAGTACCTGCAACACCGTATATCTGGGTGAATCCCGGAATAATTCTACTCACAGAGCTCGGTGTTTCTCTGACACTGACCGTCCCATCACTGGCAACCGGTCGACCCGACTACTGGCAACTGTACAATAGACCGTATCACTCGATGATCAAGTTTTTAACATCTCGAAGAGCACAGGCCACGAGGAATGTATGGCAAATGATGGGCGAAAGATATCGCTCGTTGCAGGCATACTCACGAGAACAGTGATTGTTGCACGACAAGAAACTGATCACCGATACTGCACAAACCAAAAACTTGATCATCGAGTATCAGCAATAGGCATGCTATGAGTAGAGACCGGCTTGTTTTATGCGCAACTCAGTTATTTCCAATAAAGTCCAATTATCGATTGTCAGTTCTTTTGACTGATACCGGGCCTGAAGTTGTTGCTCTGTTTGCAGTTTCCCATGATGCCCGGCGCATCGTTCTTCACAAGCGATCATAAGAACTCTGGCAATTGGGCCAATAGTCGATTTATTTCTGGTGTACAATCAGTTTGTTGGCAACCTTGATGGATGAGGTTGTGCTAAAGTGGAGTTGGGAATAAAACCGATGGATGAGGTTGTGCTGGTGAAGACAGGATGAGATTGTATGCAGTTGCCCCTCTTTGTTGAGCACTTTCCGGTTGACCAGGAAGCTCTGGAGCGATGTTCGCAGGCACAGGTTGTTGCTGTCGACATCGAGACCGAGACCCGCTGGCCAGGTTGGGGTCCGAGGAACGATTTCGGGTTAAGCTACCCGGCACCCATCACGATCATCGCGCTGGCCTGGCACGAGGCCGAAGCACTGCGATCGACGGCTCTGGTGGCTCCTTTTGAGACCCCAGTTCTGACTTTCCTCCGTGATCTATTCATGGGAAATACAACTATCGTTGCGCATAACGCGGTCTTCGATATCCGCCAACTGAGCAAGCTTACAGATGGGCTCATTCCTCAGCGTATATGGGACACAATGACCATGGCCCGGCTGCTGCACCCGGCGGTCCATACCCGCTATGGGTTACTGAATGTGGCCAACACGCTTGGCATCGCCTTCTCTAAAGAGCAAGAGTCAATGAAAGGGCAGCGTGGCCAGCTGCATGAGCTATCCAAAGAGACTGCCATTGCCTACACAGAAGAAGACGCCCGGTTGGCTCTGGCCATTTACCAGAAACAGCGGGCGCTCCCCGGCGACCCAGAGCTTGTTGACTGGGAGTGCCGGGCAATGCGCGAGTATTGCCGAATGGCGGCCCAGGGCATCCGGCTAAACCTGACCGCCATCGAGCAGCGGCAGGAGGAGCTTTTTAGAGAAAGACAACTATTAGCTGTCAGGCTGGCTGACGATGGCCTGCCCAACCCTGAAAGCCCCAAGGCACGGGTGAGATATATCTACCAGACAAAAGGCATCCCCATTCCCGAGTGGGATCCCAGCGAGCGATGGTTCTTTACCTGGGCCGGCTATAAACGCCTTTCCCATCAGAGGGTTCCGCATGTCACACTGGACGATCTGAGTGCTCGATCGGGCGTCATCGAGTCCTACGTCGAGGAAGGCAACACCTATGCCGAAGGGCTGAGGGATCTGGCAGCTTACTCCCGCGCCGACTGGCAGCTTTCGATCCTGGCATCGCTAGTCGAGCATGCCTGCCTGGATGGCCGGGCACATAGCCTGATCACCATCGCTACCGATACTGGTCGCCGTTCGTCGAGCGCGCCAGCCATGCAAAATTGGAAGATGCCAGACATGGCTGGTGTAGCAGTTGGGAATGAGGGTTTCACACTGGTGGAGATTGATTACTCGAACGCTGAGAATGTGATGGCATCGCTTATCTCCGGCGATGACAACCTGGCAGCTGCCTGCCGGACCGAAGATTTCCACTCAGCGATGGCTGTGCGCTATTTTGGCGAAGCCTGGAGCCGCGCTGACTCGTCTGAGCGCAAGAAGCTACGAGGCATGTCCAAGCGCATCAGTTATGGCACGCTCTACGGGATGGGCGCCAAAAGCCTGGGCAAGAGTCTGGGCGTTTCCACAGAGGAGGCACACGTGTTGCTGAAGGCCAAAGATGCAGCCTTTCCACAACTTACTCGCATGAGGGCTCTCGCCGAACGTAAGGTACAGGAAACCGCCAGCCTGAAGCTTTGGTCCGGACGGCCAGTCGCGCTCAATACACCCTTTGTGGCCTGGAATTATCTCTGCCAGGGCGGCGTAGGTGAGATGCTCAAACGGGCTATTGTACACACCTCGGAGATCTATGCAGCAGAGGGGTTACAGTCTCGGGTGGCGCTCGACATCCACGATGCGCTGATCATCGAGGTGGCCCATGACGAATGGGAAAGGGCGCTTGACCTGGCATCCGAGACAATGCGGACCATTGTGCCAGATGCTCTGCGTAACCGGACCACGCCACCAGTGGAATGGATCGCTCGACCCAACCTGGAACAAAACCAGAAGAAGTGGGGTAAGGGGCAGTTTCATCCGGGAATGGCTCGGAAGGATTGAAGCACGCCCCAGTTTTTGGACATGGGGGATAAGAAGTCTATTATCCTGACCAACCCTGGGGCTCACTTCAATCCTGATGCCAACAGGGGACATCAGTAAAATTTGGATTTGTTTCCCGGACAAGATGGTGGAGTATGAGCAAAAAGACAATCTTGACCAATATCTCCGTGTACAGTGTGTCTCATGCGCTAGTGGATGCGACATGTGCAGCCACCCTTTTCGCTATAGTTGCACTCGATCAAGCTGATCCCCAAGATTTGTTCCTGTTAATAGTCGTTTACAATGTCATAGCCTTTTCCACACAGCCTGTATGTGGCCTACTGGTGGATATATTTGGGGTGCCTGTGGATTCAGCTGTGTTGGGGATGGTGCTGGTTGCGGCTTCTACACTGCTTGTTCAATTTCCTCTTCCGGCTGCCCTGGTTGCCGGTATCGGAAATGCCTTGTTTCACGTTGGAGGAGGCGTTACCATCCTGAATCTGGCCTCCGGTAAAGCCACCCTACCAGGTATTTATGTTGCTCCAGGAGCGCTAGGATTGACAACCGGGATATTGATTGGCAAAGGTGGATATTTCATCGCCTGGCCGTTTATTCTTCTGCTGATGGCCTCAGCGATGCTGATCATGAGAATCCCCAGGCCAGAAACTGCTGTGCCTCACCAATTACCCAGAAACCTGAGATGGTTCGAAACAGTGATCTTGCTGCTACTTGTCTCAGTTGCGATCCGGAGCATGGTAGGATTGAGTATGGCTTTCCCATGGAAGTCAGATCCTGTCTTGCTTTTTGCCCTGACAGCAGCCGTGGTATTGGGGAAGGCATTAGGTGGGATCTTGGGTGACAGATTCGGGTGGACTACAGTTGCAATTTCCGGGTTGGCAATCTCAGCCCCCTTGCTCGCCTTCTTTGCTCAGACTCCAGCCATTGCCATCATCGGTATCCTTTTGTTCAACTTGAGTATGCCGATTACACTCATCGGCATTGCCGAGATGCTGCCTGGAAAGCTGGGCTTTGCTTTTGGATTGACAACACTGGCTCTGATAATTGGCGCCTTCCCCACGTTTACGCAACTCCGCGTCTTGTTGAGCCATCAGGTGTTCATCTTTGCAACTATTCTCATATCTATCGCTGCCCTGTATAGTGGGCTGCGATTGTACACCTGTCATTTTGGTGCTCACATACCAACTGGGCAATTCCGAGCACAATCTGAAGAAGCGTAATAGTAGGAGGATGCTATGAAAACGAGTTTCTTGGAAACTAGCTACCGGACACTGAACAGAAGTTCGGGACAAAGGCAATAGGAATGGGATCCTCAAGAGCTAAACGACGCTCAATGAAATCC
>JAFGLD010000109.1 GCA_016928235.1 Anaerolineae bacterium
CCTGGGCGGGGCGCGCATCTACCTCAAGCGCGAAGACCTGGCCCACACCGGCGCGCACAAGATCAACAACGCGCTGGGGCAGGCGCTGCTGGCACAGCGGATGGGCAAGCAGCGCATCGTGGCCGAGACCGGCGCCGGGCAGCACGGCGTTGCCTCGGCGACTGCCTGCGCGCTGCTGGGGCTGGAATGCCATGTCTACATGGGCAGCGTCGACATCGCCCGGCAGCGCCCCAACGTGTTCCGCATGAAGCTGCTGGGCGCCGAAGTGATCCCGGTGGAGAGTGGCAGCCGCACACTCAAAGACGCTATCAACGAAGCCATCCGCGACTGGGTCACCAACGTCCGCGATACCTACTACCTGCTGGGCTCGGCGCTGGGGCCGCACCCCTACCCGCTGATGGTGCGCCGCTTTCAGAGCATCATCGGCATCGAGGCGCGGCAGCAGATGCTGGAACAGGTCGGGCGGCTGCCGGATGTGTGCATCGCCTGCGTCGGTGGCGGCAGCAACGCCATCGGGCTGTTCCATGCCTTTCGCGATGATGAAGCGGTCGAGCTGATCGGCGTGGAGGCGGGCGGGCGCGGCATCGCCGGCGGCGAGCACGCCGCCCGTTTCGCCGACCCCAACGTGGGTCGCCCCGGCGTGCTGCACGGGACACGCTCGTATGTCATGCAGGATGCCGATGGGCAGATCGCGACTACCCACAGCATCTCGGCCGGGCTCGATTATGCATCGGTGGGGCCTGAGCATGCCTACCTGCGCCAGATGGAGCGTGCCTTTTACACGGTGGCAACTGACGAGGAGGCATTGGAAGCTTTCCAAACATTGTGCGAGATGGAAGGGATCATCCCTGCCCTGGAGAGCGCCCACGCCGTGGCTGAAGCCATCAAGCAAGCGCCAACACTACCAAAAGACTCGATCATTCTGATCAACCTGTCCGGGCGCGGAGACAAAGACCTGGATACGGTGATACAGGTGATGAGTGATGGGTGATAAGTAAAGAGTAAAACGTAAATACATGATAGGTGTTGGGTGAACTGATCACTGAAAACTAATCACTGAGAACCATTGTTGAGGATGACTATGATGAGCAACAAGACAGCTACACAGACCGGCCTGACGGCTATTGTCGATATGTTTGCGAGGACGAAGGCGGAGGGGAGAGCAGCGTTTCTGCCATACTACCCCATCGGCTACCCGACCTACGAAGCATCGCTCGATGCCATTGCGGCGATGGCCGAGGTGGGCGTCGACGGATTCGAGATCGGCATCCCCTTCAGCGACCCGCTGGCCGACGGCCCAACCATCCAGGCAGCCACCCAGGTGGCGCTGGAAAACGGCATTACCGTGCGGCGGTGCATCGATGCGGTGCGCGAACTGCGCGGCAGGGGCGTGCGCCAGCCCATGCTGCTGATGGGCTACCTGAACCCGCTGCTGGCCTATGGGCTGGAGGCGTTCGCGCGGGATGCCCAGGCCGCCGGGGCAGATGGTGTGATCTCGCCCGACCTGCCGCCGGAAGAGGGCGACCTGTTGGCGCGCTCCTGCCAAGAGGCCGGGCTGGCGCTAGTGTACTTTCTGGCGCCGACCAGCAGCTCGGAGCGAATCGCGTTGGTGGCAGAGAAGACGCGGGGGTTCATCTATATGGTATCGGTGACCGGGGTGACCGGCGCGCGGGCCGACCTGCCGCCGGAGCTGAGCGATTTCATCGGCCGAGTGCGAGCCCAGACCGATCAGCCATTGGTGCTGGGGTTTGGGATCGGAACACCGGAGCAGGCACGTATGGTGAGTGAGATGGTCGATGGGTTCATCGTGGGCAGCGCGATGGTGAAAGCTGGGGCAAACGGCACCGATGCTGTGCGCGACCTGGCGGCCGAGATGCGCAAGACGCTGGATGGATAGAAACACCCTAACGGCTGTCCGGGGGGGGCATTCCCAAAATATGATGTCTGATCTCACAGGTGCCGGAAAGCTTCATCGCGAGCCGGTTTTCAGGCGCGGACAAGAAAGTTGATCGGTTAAATTTCGTGCTCAAGCCACATCATCGGATGCTATCCTCCACGGGCTTCCCCATTTTTGTGAACAGGTTCAGAAGTTCAACCATTCCAAGACCAAGCTCGACCTTGCGCATCGACAACCCTATCTGCGGCAGGCGGGGTGAGGGATCGACAGGGTGGCATGTGGAGTAGATTCCCGCTTTCGCGGGAATGACAGCATTGAGCTGAACGATACTTTTCGAATATCACTGCTTGCCCCTGATATTAGACTTTATCGGAAATAGCTGAGTTACGCATAAAATCAGCTGGATTTTACGCATAGCACACCTATTGCCGATAAAGCCTATTGGAAAAAATCCAGATCTTCTGCATCATCCTTCACCAACAGTCAGCCGGGTATGTGCAAATTCGAGCTAAGATACCAGCCCTCAACGTGATCAAAATGTATACCCCCTTACACCTGTTCCAAGCCAAGCTGAACATCGAATGTATGAGTAATTTACCCCATTCACAACCACACCAACATCCTTTAAACTGACTATCAGGAGCACCAATGTAATCTGATTCCTTGGTAACACACCTGGTCATCATGAAGACAAGAGCGATTATTTGTCGCAAGGAGCAGGAGGAAGACACAATGAATCACAATCGCGGCATTCTATCCCTCGATCCTGATCAAATCCGCCGTTGGCCTGTGGACACGAAAAGCACCACATTCATGATCGGCATGATCCTTCTTATATCTCTAGCTCTGGCAACAGCAACGAGCTCGATAGTGTATCGGGCTCTCTATAACAGCCGCCTGGAAGAATTAAAACAGACAAGCCGATTGGAAGCGTCCTATCTTGTCTCCCAACTGGATGAAAAAATAGCAGCATTGGAAAACTTCGCAGCATCCAGTGTTGTTCAGAACAGTTTGCAGGGCCAAACCGCGGATGTAGCAGCAGCAGCGGATATGTTCCGTCAGCAATCCCCAGGAACAGAGGCTGTCGCCCTGATCTCAGCCAGCGGTGAAATCGTTACGATCTCCCTTTCATCAGGTGAAGCACCCGAGATCGATCGCAGCCAATGGGAATGGCTGGAAAGTGCAAAACAGGACGTTGTCATCAGCAACGCAATCGCCGACGGACTCACCGGTCTGGAAGGGATACATTTTGCCATACCAATCCGGCGTGCCGGGTCATCTGAGCTGATAGGTGTGCTATATACTGTGGTAGATCCCGATCATTTCACCCGGCATCTATCGCAAGACTCTGATCTGGAATTGGCTGTCCTTCGTCCCAACAGAGTACTAGTCATGGGCTCAAACCGATATCGCATCATCCTGACAACCGATGTCATTAAACATATCATATCTACCCGATCGGGTGCTATGATTTCAACGGCGTCATACGGCTACATAAGCCTGTCCGATCTTGATCTGGGCTCCTCCCCCGCCAGCCGGCTCGATTGGATAGTCATAACACAACTACGAGGAGCCTCCTTACTGAATGAAATCAGATTGACGGTGCTGTTCCTGGTGCTGCTAGTCGTCCTGAGCGCCGCGCTGCTCTGCGCTTGTGTCGTATTGGCGCATCGTATATTCTTCAAATCTTTGCGCGCCCTTGCGGATGTTGGAGAGCATCTGGCCGAGACAAACGATCTCGATATCTCCATTCCGGATTCCATCAGCCAGGATCTTAATGCCATTTCAACCGCTCTCAAGGTGCTCATCGAGCGCCTGAAGCACCGGGCCACCCTGTTCGAAACAGCGGCCTCTATTTCCCGCGAAGTTGTAAGCCAGGATATTGACATGCTGCTTGGCCGAATAGCCCAACTCATCCACAATCAATTGGGCTATCAAACAGTTCACATCTATCGGTTAAGCCAGGATGGGTTGCGAGCAGATATCAAAGCCCTCGCCAGCAATTCAAAAAGGGCCGGTTTTGAGCCCGGTAAATCGATTGTTTTGAACGACAAGAGCTATCTCGGGCGGGCCCTGTTGCGACATGAGACACAATACTATGAGGGCTTGGAATCGGCTTTTGCGGCAAAACTCGATACACCATCCGAGATCGTCATTCCGTTTCAGGAAGCTGTTCCAGGAGCTCTGCACATCATAGGAAACGGCCCTCGTACTTTGGGACAATCCGATCTCGATATCCTTCATCTGCTCGCTAACGAGATTGGAGCCATTTTAGAGAATCACACTCTATTCGAGAAAGCTGAAATCGCCAAAATAGTCGCCGAAGAAGCAAAGAAAGAGGCAGAGCAGGCCAATCAAGTCAAATCGCAGTTCCTCGCCAGTATGTCCCACGAACTGCGAACACCCCTCAACGCCATCATGAACTTCTCTAAATTTGTCTCTTCTGGGATGCTTGGGCCAGTCAACGACGAGCAGAAAGACGTCATCGATAAGATCTCGGCCAGTGGTAAGCATCTGCTTGACCTGATCAACGATGTGCTGGACATTTCCAAAATCGAGTCAGGCAGCCTGCGCCTATTTGTCGAAGATAACATCAACCTTAATACCGAACTGGAAGGAGTTGTTGCTGCTGCCAGGGCACTCTTGAATAACAAATCTGTTGCGCTCAACACAGACATCGATCTTGAATTGCCGCAGATTATTGGAGACAGGCGACGTATTCGCCAGATCATGTTAAATCTGATCTCCAATGCATGCAAATTCACCACCAGCGGCAGTATTACTATCGAAATGCATAGCAATAATGGAGAAATACAGTTTGCTGTACGAGATACAGGACCTGGGATTGCGCCTGATGATTACAAGGCCATCTTTGAAACATTTCGCCAAACAGAAGAAGGACTTCGACAAGGTGAGGGCACCGGGCTTGGGTTGCCTATCGCGCGGAAATTATCAGAAGCACACGGGGGACGGCTATGGTTTGAGAGCCAGCTTGGGCATGGGACCACATTCTATATGGCCTTGCCGACTCGTTCTGAAGAACTTGTGACGATGTTAGAGAGAGAGACTCACCATGGAAACTAACGCCGGAGCATCCATCAACACCGAACCCGCTATTCTCTATGTAGATGATGAGCCATTGAGCCGCCAGGTCATGCAAATGCTCTTGGAGCTGCAATTGAGATACAAGAACTATACGATTCTGGAAGATAGCAGTGAGTTCATCACCAGGCTGCAAGGAATATCACCACAACCCAATATCATATTTCTTGATATCCACATGAAACCTCATAATGGCTTTGAAGTACTGTCCATGCTGCGCAAACATGAAGGATATCAAGACGTTAAGGTTGTTGCCTGTACAGCAAGCGTGATGAATGAAGAGATTCACTTACTTCAACGTGCAGATTTCGACGGATGCATCGGAAAACCCATTGACACGGAATACTTTCCGGAATTTGTATCCCGCGTTCTTAAAGGCGAGCAGGTCTGGCACATTGCCTGATATATTCCAAACTATCACCGAGAGTGGAGCAACAATGACAAACACACACGCATTGATCATCGAAGACGACATCATGAACGCTGAGATATTAGAGTTCATGCTCAACTCATCCGGTGTCTCTTGTACCAGTATCGATAATCCTCATCGGGTATTGGATATTGTACCCCAACTGAGTAACATCGATGTGGTCTTTCTCGATCTGGAGATGCCGGGCATCAATGGCTACCAGATGCTCCAGATTCTCAGAGACACCCTAAAGCTGACAGCACCCATCGTCGCTTGTACAGTGCATACCAGCCAGATCGATATTGCACGCGCAAAGGGTTTTGACGGTTTTTTGGGCAAACCCCTCATGGCAGAGCGTTTCCCTGAACAATTAGAAAGAATCCTTGGAGGCGAATCATTATGGGAGTTACCGTAACCCCACGCAAACCAACACCCCCAAAGCGATTGCTATCGGGTAAGCGGATCTTTGTCGTAGAAGATGACGTCACGAATCTTGCTATTATCTCCACCCTGCTCAAGCAGGAGGAAGCGCTGGTAGGATTCGCGCGGTGGAGTTCCAACACGATTGGAAGCATGACGTTGATGGCCCCAATCGATGCCATTCTGCTCGATCTCAATCTCGATCATGGCTCAAGTGGTTTTGATATCTTTGATAAAATCCGGGCCAATAAGCAGTTTGATAAGGTCCCCATCGTTGCTGTATCCGCGCTCGATCCCGCTCTGGCTATGTCTGAGGCCAGAAAGAAAGGCTTTTCCGGGTTTATCAGCAAACCTGTTGATTTCTCGTGCTTTGCCGAACAGATTGCCGCCGTTGCCAACGGTGAGCAGGTCTGGTTTGCTGTTTAGTAGAGCGCAACAACGAGTCGCCATACGGGCTCAGACACCCACAGATTCACCCTGGTGTTTTCACGCCATGCGGAAGTAGACGCCACACTTCCGTCTGACGACGAGATTGAACGATGTCCACAGAAGATGGGTGGTCGACTCAGGCTATCCATATTACAATGGGCCACATGACCACATCATCTGACACCCCCTTACACCAATCTGGCAATCGCGGCTGGCAGTACATGTTGTCACACCTGCACTGGACGCGATCGAGCTCCACATTGATGGGCCTCTTCCTGCTGACCCTGTTCCTGATCGGATATATCTGGTGGCCGTTGGCCGAAGAAGTACTGGCACAGGTTGATAAGACCCGCTGGTGGCTGTACCTGGACTGGTTGCTGCTGGGCGATTTCCTGGTCATGTCGCTGCTGCTGGTCATTGGCGCCGACCTCAAAAAGGATGCCCTGATCATCTTTGTTGGCGCCTGTGGCGGCCTGGTGATCGAAAGCTGGGGCACACAGACCCACTTGTGGACCTATTACACCCTCGAGCGTCCACCCTTGTGGATCATCCCCGCCTGGCCAATTGCCAGTCTGTCAATTGATCGGCTTGTTCGCCTGGCCGATGCCCTGATCACCGACCGCTACCAGCGTGTTTACCAGGTGATGTACTGGTTGGTCTTCCCGATTTTTCTGGTGATCATGCTGGCCTTCGTATGGCCTACCCTTACCATGTCGATGACACTGATGTCTCTGGCCCTATGCATCACATTGACTCTGACTCCCAAAGATCACCGTCTGGCGCTGATCACCTTTGCCGCCGGAGCGGGACTGGGCTATTTCCTCGAGCTATGGGGCACAACTCGCCAATGCTGGACGTACTACACATACGAGACACCACCATTCTTTGCCGTACTGGCTCATGGCATGGCCGCTGTGGCCTTCTGGCGTACCGGGCTGATCCTGAAGCTGGTGACGGCACAGCTTGGTCGACGCATGATCAACAAGCCAGAAACAGCAGACAAAAACGATGCTGTGCCGGCCTCCGACGCCTGATAGCAGCTTATTTACCCCTTCGGTTGTACAACATGTAATGGTCTCTGGCTGTCTTCTCAAGAACTTGATCATCGAGTTTCACCTTTTGCGAATGGGGGGAAACTTTACCGGAGACCTATAGATGCCTTCCCGTGCTGGCTACTCACCAATCACCCATATCAAGTATAATAGCCGGCTATGGATACCATCTTGCTGGTGGAAGACGCGCTGGAGCTGGCCGATGTGATCGACCGGGAGCTGACCGCGGAGGGCTATCGAGTAGTACGTGCCGCCGACGGGGTAACAGCCTTGCGTGTCCATGAGAAGGAGCATCCGGACCTGGTCATCCTCGACTGGATGCTCCCGGAAATGGATGGTCTGGAAGTGCTGCGCCATCTTCGCCAGGATCCAAGCTGCGCAGTGGCGGTCCTGATGCTGACGGCCCGCAGCGAGGAAATTGATCGGGTAGTTGGCCTGGAGCTCGGCGCCGATGATTATCTCACCAAACCCTTTGGAATGCGTGAACTGAAGGCGCGTGTTGGGGCTCTGCTGCGTCGCACTCAGCGCATCCGAGAAGTGCTTGCAACTGACCGGCATCCAGAAGATTCCCCTCTGACCTATGGCCCCCTCCAATTGATCCTCAGCACCTTCCAGGCTCGCCTGGGGGATGAGCCTTTAGACCTCACGCGCACCGAATTCGCGCTTTTGCACCTGCTGCTGCGCAATCCGGGCCGGGTATTTGCCCGCGATTATCTGCTGGAGACGATATGGCGTGGAAAGTACGAGGTGGGCGATCGCTCAGTGGATAACACAATCCTGCGTCTTCGGAAGAAGCTGGGAGTATTGGGGGATGAGATCGAGACAGTGTGGAGTG
This sequence comes from Anaerolineae bacterium, assembly GCA_016928235.1. Taxonomy (GTDB): domain Bacteria; phylum Chloroflexota; class Anaerolineae; order Aggregatilineales; family UBA3940; genus JAFGMS01. Next base: position 8,145 of record JAFGLD010000109.1, read on the forward strand.
TGGGGTATCGGCTAAGGCCATTGTGATGAAGAGTGGCTTCCTTTCCTCCCTGTTGTTCCGGACGAATATCCTCCGGGCCTGCCTGGAGACGGCCCCCGTGACACTTGTTTTTCCTCTGGTGCTCCGTTGGATATTCGGCCCGGTTCTGCCAATGTCTGTCGTAGATGCGTCCATGATAATTGTTGCCATTGCTGGGCCGCTATGGTGCGCAGTCCGCATCCGCGCGGCAACTGGCGTCTGGTGGAAACAGATAGCAAAAGAAATCGGGATCATTCTGGCTGCAAGCCTGCTCCTATTCGGCTTCTTTGTCATCGCCGCCTGTCTGTATTTCCCGACCGAGGCAGCCCAGTGGCCGATTCTTCTCTTGTCTCTGGTTTTGGTAGGTGCCCTGGCGATCTTACGGACAAGTATGCGATTCTTGCGATTCTGGAGCCGCAAACGGCGCAAGTCTTTCGCCGCCAATCTGTCCAATTCCATTCTCCTGCCGATCTTGATCGTTTCTGTAGGCCTCACCGCTGTTTTAACCATGGGGACGATGGCCAATGCAAAACTCTCCTCAGCCGGTCCGGCAGAATGGATCGCCGGAAATCTGACGGTCTTTCTTGCACGATGGATCGAGTTGACGATAGTTGGGGGTGCGATTGTTCTCCTCTGCCTGCCACCACCGACTCTTCTCTTCTCGTATTGGGTTGCCCGGCGCTTCACCAAGCGGGTAACTGCGCTTGCCCAGGCAACAGGCGAGATGTGTAAGGGCGACTATTCCGCTCGCGTTGCCGTCGAGGGAGAGGATGAAGTAGCGCGGCTGCAATCCGATTTCAACGCCATGGCCTCAGATCTGGACCACACGGTACATGAGCTGCAAACCGAGCGCGACCGGGTGGCCGGTGTTCTGCAATCGCGGCGCGAGCTCGTCGCCGGGGTTTCGCACGATCTGCGCACGCCGGTCGCCACCATCCGAGCCCACCTGGAGTCGGTACGGGATGTCAAGAGTATTGCCTCCTTTGAAGCGGAGCTAGAAATCCTGAACTGCGAAGTAATCCGTCTGCAAAGCCTGATCGATGATCTGTTCACGCTCTCGCAGGCAGAGGTCAACAAGCTGACGCTGAATGTGAAGCCGGTAGACGCTAGCGCCGTTGTCCGAGAACAGGTAGCGGCGATGGCACCGCTGGCCTGGCAGTCGGGCCGGGTGCAGGTCACGGCTGAGGTCGCAGAGGACGTTCCACCAGCCATTGCCGACTGCCTGCGCTTCGAGCGGGCGCTGACCAACCTGATCCACAACGCTGCGCGGCACACACCGCCAGGTGGTGTGGTACTGGTCGGCGTGTCGGCCGAAGCGGACGCTGTGCGGATCGACGTGCGGGACACCGGCGAAGGCATCGCGCCAGAAGATCTGCCGCAGATCTGGGATCGTTATTATCAGGGGAAGAACGGATCGGAGAATCTCGGTGTCGGGTTGGGACTTGCGCTGGTCAAGGAGTTCGCAGAAGCGATGGGAGGAACGGTCGCAGTAGAAAGCGAATTGGGCCGGGGGAGTTGCTTCACCATCCGCCTGCGCCGCAGATGAGATAGGCGTGAAGTTCAAGAGGCGGCCTTATGGGCCGCTTTTTGATTTGTCGCAAACTTGCGACATTCCTGTGATTTCGGTGTGACATCTGGCCTGTACACTGCATATAGGATCCTGACTAACGAGGAGAGAATACCATGATTGATACATCTGTGAATAGCATGAGCAAACAGGGAGGCCAGGAGCCGCAGTATTCGGTGCGTCAGATACTGACGCTATGGGCGGCGGTGACGCTGCCAATGGTGCTGTTAGCATGGCTGGTCGCCCCCGTTCTGAGCCCTCGCCTTGGCTTACCAGCAGCTATCGGCTACTGGCTGGTCCTGTTACCTGGGATGATCTGGCAGTGCGCGCTGGCGCTCTGGCTGCTCCGGCGCGAGACAGGCACCCTGAGATGGGAAGCCATCTGCTCGCGAATTGGACTGGCCAAACCGCGTCACCCCCACTCTGGCGAGCAGCATACCCGGCTGCTGTGGCGAGCTGTTCCCAGCTTCTTGCTTATGACGCCGGTGATCTTGCTGGAAGGCCTGGCAGGGCTTGGTCTTCTCTTCATTGTCCTCCGGATCTCGCGAAGCGACATTCTGGTTGCACTGGCCAGGCAACTGCGCGGCTATACCCAACTGATCGATCTGATCGACCCAAGCCTGGCAGGCCGCTGGGATGCGCTGGTGTTCGTCATGCTTGGGTGGTTGTTCAGTGCCTATCTATCAGAAGAGCTGTTCTTTCGGGGCGTATTGCTTCCCCGAATGGGAGGCAAGTGGAGCTGGCTGGGTAATGCGGCTCTCTACAGTCTGTATTACCTGCACCGCCCCTGGGCAGTCCCCTTCCGCTTCGTTGAGGCCATCCTGATTGCCCGGCCCACACAGCGTCTGCACAGCATATGGTTGGCGGTGATCGTGCGTGGTGCAGAGGGAGCCATGCTGCTCGCCATGTTGCTTGGCATCGTCACGGCTCCGAAGCTCGCACCGCTTCAGGCCGATGTCCAGCTCCCCTACATCATGCACCGTCCCGAGTCATCGACTTTCTCCGCAGTACGCGGCTCGCTGGACGAGATCCCACACTACCAGGGTGACGCCTCCAATCCTATGGCGGTGGATTTGCGCGGCTACGACATCTCCCATCTCGGCCTTCGCAATTCTCTATCCGACCTGGAATATGCAGTGTTCGACACGCAAACCCGATGGCCCTCCACCGGACAGATGCCTCCCGGCTTTGATCCCACTGTCATTCTGGAAACCGGCAAGAATCCGGGACTGAGCGTTCGCGGCTTGCACGAGCGCGGCATCACTGGCCGCGGTGTGGGAATTGCCATCATCGATCAGCCATTGCTGACTGGCCATCGAGAGTACGCTGACCGACTGATGTGGTATGAGGATATATACCCGTTTGGAACATCGATGGCGGAGATGCATGGCCCAGCAGTCTCATCCATCGCATTGGGTAAGACAGTCGGCGTCGCGCCCGAAGCCGACCTCTACTATTTCAATATTGGCTCCGGCATCAGTGGTCTGGATTTTCACTACCACGCGCGAGCTATCCGGCGAGTCCTGGAAATCAACCACTATTTGCCTCGGGAGCGTCAGATCCGCGTCATCTCCTTGTCGACTGGCTGGTTGCCTCAGTATATGGGATACGATGACATGGTTGACGCGGTCACCGAGGCTGAAGCTGCCGGGCTGCTGGTGCTGGAAGTCGACAGCCATGGCCTGATGGGTCTGGGTCGCCACCCCAATACCAATCCTGACGATTTCGCGACATATGAGCCGGGGGTGTTTTGGGCCGAAAACTACTACGATGGAAACTGGGTCATAAAAGACATGTTGCTCGTGCCGATGGACTCCCGCACAGTAGCCGGGTCTGGGAGTTCAGACGAGTACACATTCGGGCGTATGGGCGGCATGAGCTGGGCCGTCCCATATCTGGCAGGCGTATACGCGCTGGCGGTCCAGGCCGACCCGGACATCACACCAGAGCACTTCTGGGCACTGGCTTATGAGACAGGTCGCTCTATTGAAGTCGAGCATGATGGTACGGTGTTTTCATTGGAAACAATCATCGATCCGCCGGCGCTGATTGCAGCGCTGCAGGCCGGGCAATAGAGCAATGGGGGCATTCCCAATGAACTCATGGGGACAGGAGAGTTGAGCGGCGCGATGTCTCAAAATGGGAATGTCCCTCTTTTCCAATGGCCAGGCATCATGTCGCCTCAGCATTGGGCCGACGAGCACCTAACAATTCGAAAAAGGTAAACGGGTAAAAGATAACAGGCAACGGCACAAGTCATGTACTGTGTCACTTTACCCGTTTACCTTTTTTCGCAATAGCACATCACTTGCTATGCGTACACAGTCCTTGTCATTCCCGCGAAAGCGGGAATCCACTGCCCCGCTTATGGATTCCCATTTTCGCGGGGAATGACATCGTATCGGTGGTTGCGACTTTTCAACTATCGCTACTCGATCGTGATGGATGGGGGAAAATCCTACCCTTTTGCATAACACTTCGTAACCATTCCGCCAGATAGGCGCAAAGCCAGGCTAATCTCTGCTTGAGAAAGCGCCGGTTTCAATGAACCATCTTGACACCTGGCACGCGAATGCTATAATGATGCAAAGAATGAATTCATTAGTGATTTGGTGCTATGACAACTGACTGGAATCCTGATCTCTTCATCGTAGATAAAGACAGCAGTGTGCCGATCTACGCACAAATCGTCAATCGCGTGGAGGCGTTGGTTATGTCCGGAAAGATCAAAGCCGGGGATCGACTGCCGTCGATTCGATCCGTTGCGGAGGCTACTCGGGTCGACTACAACACAGTGGCCAAGGCTTACGCCGATCTCGATCGGGCGGGTGTCATCAAGACAGCCCGCGGGATCGGGACACATGTCACGGGTGTCCTGGACGAAGCGGCGCTCCAGGCTTCTCGACAGGCCAAGCTGCACGATGTCTTGGGCAGTACTATTCAGGGACTATTGGAGCTGGGATATAGCGAGCAAGAGATCAGAGAGACGTTTGAGGTTCTTTGGTAATCCGTTCTCAGTCATCAGCTTTCGATAAAAGCCGGTTGTCAAGCCCGGCAACTGACAGTTTTTTAACGATTGGTAAATGTGTGGCAGGCAGGTAGCAAGAAAAGAGGTCACGATGTCGATTCCTGATATGAAGAAGCAGCTCGAGGCCAAACTGGTCAGCCCGATTTCGGCGCTGATCTTCGGCGTTATTTTGACGGCGAGCGTCATTGCGGCAATCGTCATGGATATATCAGGCTTGCCCGATGGTTTGATTGCTGCCGTGGTCATCGGCGTTAATCTGGTCGGCTGTTACATCCTGTTCGCGCTGCGGAAAGCCGATCAGTGGGAAAAGGCAGTCGTGCTGCGCAACGGTAAATTCAGAGGCTTGTTTGGGCCGGGATTGTTCTGGGTGATTCCGATCATCGACCAGGTATCTGAGTGGATCGATCATCGTGTGATTGTTACACCATTCAATGCGGAAAAGACGCTGACCAAGGATACCGTTCCTGTGGATGTCGATGCCGTGTTGTTCTGGATGGTATGGGATGCCCAAAAAGCCGCTCTAGAGGTCGCCGATTACCGGACGGCTATTGCCTGGGCCGCCCAGACTGCGCTGCGCGAGATCATCGGTAAGCTGGACCTGGCGACCATCCTGGTTGGGCGCGAGACAATGGACGCCGACCTCCAGCATATCATCGATGCCCGGACGACGCCTTGGGGTGTGACCGTTCAGAGCGTCGAGATACGGGATATCATCATTCCGGCAGGGTTGGAGGATGCCATGTCGCGCCAGGCACAAGCTGAGCGCGAGAGGCAGGCGCGCGTCATCCTGGGCGAGAGCGAAGAGCAGATCGCCGAGAGTTTCCGTCGGGCAGCGCAATCTTACACCAACAGCCCAACCGCCCTACACCTGCGGGCGATGAATATGCTGTTCGAGGGACTAAAGGAAAAAGGCGCGCTGGTCATTGTCCCCTCCAGCGCAGTCGACACGATGAACCTGGGCGGTATCGCGGGGATGACTGCATTGGCTCAAAACGCGGGAATAGGCTCGGAAGACACGCAGTAATTGGCGCTCGCTTACTATTTCAGGCGGCGGGTTACCAAGCAGCTCGCTGCCTGTTTTATTGAAAGGTAAATGACAGATGGTAGATCGGAATTCTGAGGGCGAATTGGAGGACGATATGAGTGACCAGGTCCAGATGAAAGATTCGAATATCATTACGGACAAAATTGTATTACCTACAAAGCGGCCTTTTAGTTGGAAGGTCTTTCTCGTCGTGCTGGTGGGAACAGCAATCGGGATTGTTGCGGTGATTCCCTACATGTTAACAATGCAATCTGAAACACTGAAAACCGCCAACCTTGGCATGCCGTTGTGGATGCTTCTGGTAATTCAGGTGCTACAAAGCACCGCGTTTTACGGTGTTCTGGCTGCTATTGGGTTATTGCTTGCTCACCGGATCGGTCTGGGACTGCCATTTATTGAAGGTTGGCTCAAGAAGGAGCCCATCTGGAACCGGTTCCCGCGGGTGCTTCTTGTTTCGGTTATCGTTGGTCTTGTGGGTGGTGCGATCATCGTTGGGCTCGACGCATGGATCTTTGGACCGCCTATGCAGACGATGCTTCAAGATCTTAACATCGTCCTTTCAGAGAATATCCAGCCGCCTGCGTGGCAAGGGTTCCTGGCTTCCTTCGAGGGTGGCATTACAGAAGAAGTGCTCTTGCGGCTCTTTATGCTGACTCTGTTGGCGTGGCTGGGCAGCCTGGTAAGCCACGATGCCGAGGGACGACCTTCGCTGGTCGTGTTGTGGCTTGCGAATATTCTGGCAGCCGTATTGTTTGGGCTAGGTCACTTGCCGGCTACAGCAGCTGTTGGTTTGCCGCTGAATGCGCTTGTGATCACGCGGGCCATTGTCTTAAATGGTGTGTTAGGCCTGGCCTGTGGCTGGTTGTACTGGACGCGAGGATTAGAGAGCGCCATGATTGCCCATTTTTGCGCTGATATTGTGCTGCATGTGATCGTGGCGGCTTTGTAAGAAGTATCCGTATTTTGGGTAGCACGTGAGAATAGTGTGATCGGCAGTTCAGTTGTTGGGTGGCTGGTTTGTTTCAGGGAAAGATCTTGCCCCTCAAGCAATTTTATGCACTACCGCATAAATTGCTATGAGCGCACAGTCCGGGTCATTGTCATTCCCGCGAAAGCGGGAATCCACTTCCACGTTTATGGATTCTATCTTGCGTGGGCAAGACATGGGTCCACCTCACAAACGTGGGAGCGAGTTTACAGTAGACTTTATCGGGAATAGCTGACCTATGCATAGAATTCTGATTACCGATAAAGTCTACCGACCTGTACGGTTACTGGATTAGTTTCTGAAGGTTCATTTACCGGACTGACTGCTGTCTGTGCACGAGTGGATTCCCGCTTTCGCGGGAATGACAGCTTTGATAAGGTGCTATTCACGCAAGAACTTGCAGGAACATAGCAA
>JAFGLD010000110.1 GCA_016928235.1 Anaerolineae bacterium
GCGCTCAAACAGCGCGGCAAGAAGACCGCTTACCGCATCTTCCGCCCGATGATGCTGGTCTTCTGGCTGGCGCTAGGCACGATGATGGTGATCGGGAGCGCGTCGCAGATTGAGCGGGGCGAGACCCTGGCGGGCATCGGCGGCGCCGCGTTGGGGGTGGGGCTGATGCTGACCGGGCTGGCCCAGACACTCGACTGGGGGTGGCTGCGGATCATCGGCGTGATCGTGCTGGCCACCGGCCCGATCCTCAGCGGGGTGGATTTTATCCGCGCAGGCAGCCATCTGAGCGGGATGATCGGCATTGCGCTGGGAGTGGGCATCCTGATCAGCGCGTTGGGCGGATGGCCCGGCGGGATCGGCCAGATGATGGTCGGCGCAGTGATCCTGGGCAGCGGCGTGATACTCCTGCTGACCACCCGCCCGCTCGATACGGCCACCATGGCTATCGGGGTGGTCATGTTGGCTCTCAGCCTGTGGGGAATCATCGGCGGGGCGATGACGCTGATCGGTGGGCTCAGGCGGCCTCGGCAGGCTGAATCGGCGATGTCTTGACGCGGTAATGAACAGCGGCTGTCCATGGCCAGGAGCATAGACGCTCATCTTCCCCATCGAATGCCCCCAAGCGACCCTGACAACTCCGGCAATCACCCAGGCCAACAGCGGGACAAGCAGAGGATGATCGGAAGAGCACCGGAGGATCACCAGAGGATCACCCCCGCTCACCCGCCGGTATAAGACAGGGCCATCGAGGAGGGGTAGAAGCTTATGGTCAAGCCATGGCCATTGAGCCTTTATCTCTGATGTGACAGGCATCCTCCGGCACGGCATCAATAACCCAGAGAAATATCCTCACTTGGGAGCCATTTGTGCCCATCTACAGCATCATTCATTGAGACACCATGCTTTCCCTGTGTTATCATTACCTGTACGATACAATAGTCGAAGACAATGACATCTTCATCATCATCTGTTAATGGGAGTCATGCTATCTTGACCGAACCAATCCGCCTTCTTCACTTTTCCGACGTTCATATTGGCATGGAAAACTACGGCAGGACCGACCCATCGACGGGGATCAGCAGCCGGGTGATGGATTTCCTGCGCAGCCTGAACACAATCATCGAGTTTGCCGAGCAAAACGAGGCCGATCTGGCCATCTTTTCGGGCGACGCATTCAAATCGAGCTCCCCCAACCCAACCTACCAGCGCGAATTTGCCCGCCGTATCAAGAGGCTGGCCAAGGTATGTCCGGTTGTTCTGCTGGTCGGCAACCACGATATCCCGGCCATGGCCCAGAAGGCTTCCAGCATCGAGATCTTCCATACGCTGGCTGTAGACAACGTCATCGTTGGGCGCGCTGACGAGATCCACCGGATCGAAACAAGGCGCGGCCCGGCTCAAGTCGCGACTGTCCCCTACCCGGTGCGCCAGCGGCTGTTGTCAAGCATCTCAACTGCCGGTATGAGTCTGGGACACGTCGATGCGCTGTTGAGTGAGCAGGTCGACGAATTGATCCGCAACCTGGCCAACCGGGTCGATGACACAATTCCGGCCGTGCTGGCTGCTCACCTGACCGTGCAAGGCGCGCGTCTCGGCTCCGAGCGCGGGATCATGTTGGGGCGCGACGTCTCGGTCTTGCTCAGCACACTGGCCGATCCCATCTGGGACTATGTGGCATTGGGCCATATCCACTATCACCAGGATATGAACTTTGGACAGTATCCGCCGGTGGTCTACAGCGGCAGCATTGAGCGGGTCGACTTCGGCGAGGAGGGCGACGCAAAGGGATTCGTATGGGCGGAATTGGCCAGGGGAAAGACAACCTTCCAGTTCATCGAGCTGGAAGCACGGCCATTCATCACGATCCGGGTAGATGTACGCAAACATCGCGATCCTACCAAAGCTGTGCTCAAGGAGATCGCCAAGCATGACGTCACTGGGGCTGTGGTTCGGGTTATCATTACAACAACCCCGGAGAATGATCCGCACATCCGCCAGAAGGATATCGAGGCTGCGTTGGGAAATGCAGGCTTCGTTGCCGCCATCCAGCGCGACATCGACTATCCTGTCAGAGCCCGACTGGGCGTCGAGCGACCGGAGGAGTTATCCCCATTGGAGCTACTAGATCTGTATCTGGTCAAGAAAGGTACTGCCTCTGATCGCATCGAGCTACTAAAGGAATATGCCGAGAGAATCATGGAAGAGGAAACTTCTCCAGGATGTTAGGGATAGTCATATCTTCTCTCTGCGGAACGATGTCTCTATCGCGACGTTTTTACGCATAAAAAGGTACACCTCTACCCTTATTTGTTGAGAAGATGCGGATAGTCCATGATCTCACACCCGGCTTTCGGCGAAGAATGCGGGATGATTCACGAGTCTGTGATACGAAACCGAGCTATTTGAGGAGATCTCCGGTGAGCGTTTTGTCTCGTTCAAACATCATGATCATTGCCGGGTTGTTGAGCATCATCCTGGTGTTCTTCTCCGGCTGTGCCACGCAAGATGCACAGACTGACGCGCCGATTGTCACCGCGACATTCGTCATCTCTTCACCAACGCCGAGCAAGATTCCACCGACACCCAGCCCGACCAAATACCCTACCGCAACAAAGACAGCCACCAGAACGCCCAGGCCTTCGGCCACCCCTACGCCTACAGCTACCAAGACGAGCACAGCATCACCCCAAGCTGATACCTCCACGGACAAACCATCTCAAACACCCGGTGAGGCATCGACCCGGCAGCCCACGATCACGCAGAATGCCGCTCCTACACAGATCGAAGAAGGACGCTCGCCGATTCTGACAATGGGAGCATGTAATACCGATGATCGTGGTTACCGGTGGGGGCCGGCCAACGTTGCCACTCGTGGCGGCTTCGAATCGAAGGTACTGCTCATGACCGAATGGGCGCCGCCGGAGTGCCGTCCAGATGAGACTCATCCTGAGTATCCACCACGGGCTCTGACTGTAGCCGAATGCGCCATCTACTATTATAAACCCGTCAGCCTGGTGCTTTTCCCCAACCGGCCTTTCAACAGCAACGCTTACTACGATGATGTCGCCGGGCTCATCTATCATGTCCAGAGCTACGAAGATGAGATCGGAATATCCCGATCCAAGAAGATCGTCATCGGGCCTGTCTCCTATGAAGGGGGTGTCATCGGCTCACCCAACACAGTCACTGCGCTGGGAGCCGGTGTGGTAGACCTGCCGGATATCATCCAGAAGACAAAAGACACCACTGGTTTTATCGCTATTTCGGATAACGTCCACCTGGTCCCAAGTGCCTACTTCTTTGGTATTGTCAACACCGTTGTAGAAAAAGCGATCAAGGGGCCTGGTGGTGTCTACACCATCGAGATCTCGGAGATCCCGCCCTACGAGCCATAAAACAGTGGGTGTGATTGATGCTAAACAGGAATAGCTTGCGGCTTCCGGATGCTATCACAGTTCTGCCGGAACCTTTTGATTACCCTATTGATGTCATCATAAGTGTCAGTCTCTTTCATCTCTTCCAAATACAGCACACGCTTGGCGACCTGGGCAAGTTGGAAGCACCAATAGACAGGCATCAAGGGATTGATCCACAACGTACTGCCCCGCGTCCGGGATGTAGCGTGGTAATTGCCGTAATGACCGGCCAGCGCGGAGAGGATCGAGCTGGAAACGATGCTGATATGATGGGCCATACTCTCGAAGACTGCTTCCGTCGCTGCGCGGTACTTCTGGGCCTCCGGCATATCATCGACCAAAGAAAACATACCGAGATAACCCTGGCTCTGTATCAGCTCAGCCACGGCTTCCAGGAAGTGAGCGTTACACACCCCGTGAAAATAATCCACTCCAAAACCAAGACAAAGCAGCAGCTTTCGATCAAGCTCAAGCTGGCTCACTGCCGTAATGCTCGCAATATCCTCGTGCGGCGTGCCAAGACCACTCTCGTCTCCTCGCATCAGGCTGTCAGTGCCGCCATCGACGAGGATGACCGTATCCAATGCCAGACGTTCGATCAGTGTTTGGTAGCCGGCCAATAGCGGCTTGACTCCTGTGCGCTCGAAGCAGTATATAGTGACCTCTTCTCCTTGCTCCCGAAACCACTGCGCCAGAAACATCTCAGGGAAGTAATGAGTGAACAGCGGGGTGTCGGCGGTCACCCTAAGCATTGATTCTGATAGTCTGTCCGCCCCAACAACACCCGGCGGTGGCAGAAAAGAAAAGGAGAGATTAGCCAGATAAACGTTCTTTCCCTCAGCGCGCAGGCCAAAGTAGAGTGGCAGCCCACAGAAAATATCGTATCCTCCACCCGCCCCGGCTAACAGAATGTTTTCGGCATCCCTGATTTCATCGAAAAAAGGTAAGGTCAACATTTGGGCATCTCCCTCGCGCTGGTATGACAACCGCCAACATCAGACTGCTGCCGAGTTGTATTGTATCTACTCATTTGGAATAGTGATACTGAGCTTGTCTCTCGCGCTTTGTACGACAGTCCGTAGTACGGTTATTTGATCCCCCTACGAAATGTTGCGCAGCCCACCGATCTCCGGTAAACTCACCGCCGAGTAGAATGCAGGTGTAAGGCTTTTGGACAAAAAGGCATGATCCAGCATTAGGCTGGATTCTTTTTTTGGGTCTTTACCCGTCTACATCTTTTTTCTTAAAAATGGGTAAAGGAGATTATTACCCCATGTCAGAACGTCTCATCGGAACGGTTAAATGGTTCAACGGCACAAAGGGCTATGGCTTTGCAACTCCTGACGATGGTAGCAGAGATGTCTTTTTGCACTACAGCGCCATCCAGGGTGACGGCTTCCGCAACCTCGACGAAGGAGATCGCATCGAATTCGGTGTCGAGAGTGGCGATAAGGGGCCTAAGGCTGTAGACATCATCAAGATATAACCAAATATACCAATTAGTAAAGAGGCTTGCATCACTGCAAGCCTCTTTTTGTTTCTCAGGGTTGTTTTCTCATGTATCGTTGCCCAGATAAGTCTTTGCAGCGGACGATCGAGAAGTAAGCAAAAGGTAAAAAACAGGCAAGTGACACGACACACAATGCGAACCATTACCCATTATCTTTTATCCGTTTATCGTTTGCGACCGGGCGAAAACTTTTCCGGAAAACTACAACTTTCCGACAAGACAGATCGTACAAGAATTATCGATGCACGAGGAAGCGATATAATCAGGATAATAAACCGATTTGTCTCAAACCTGAGGATATTTGATGCGGATTATTGTTTACACAGGCAAAGGTGGTGTTGGTAAGACGAGCATTGCGGCAGCGACAGCTCTACGTTGTGCCGATCTGGGATACCGGTCGCTGGTGGTCAGCACCGATACGGCGCACTCGCTGGGCGATTCGCTCCAGGCGGAGCTGGGCCCAGAGCCCATCGACATTATCAAAAACTTGAGTGCCCAGGAAATCGATGTCCATTACTCGATCGAAAAGTATTGGGGCGATTTCCAGAAATTTATGCTCACCTTGTTTGCCCAACGTGATATTGACGATGTTGTTGCCGAAGAGGTAACCATTTTACCGGGTCTGGAGGAAGGAGCCAGCCTGCTGTGGCTAAGCGAATATGCGATTAGCGGAAACTACGACGTAGTCGTCATCGATGCAGCGCCGACCGCCGAGACTCTGCGGCTGCTCAGCCTGCCCGATGTAGCCCGCTGGTGGGTCGAGAAGCTGCTGCCGTTAGGCCGTACTGCTGCTCGCTTTCTCACGCCGGTCGCCCGCCCATTGGGAATGAAAACGCCGGACGTTGAAGCGATCAATGCCGTTGAGCGTCTCTTCGATACATTGGATGAGGTACGTGCCATGTTGAGCGACAACAGCGTTTCCTCGATGCGACTGGTGGTCAACGCCGAGCGGATGGTGATTAAAGAGACGCAGCGTACCTATACCTATTTGAATCTTTACGGCTATCCGGTTGATGCTGTCATCTGCAACCGGCTGCTGCCGGATAATGTGACCGATCCTTATTTCACGAGTTGGAAGGCATCCCAATCCAAACACCTGGACCTGATTCATGAATGCTTTGATCCACTGCCGCTGCTGACCGTCTCATTGTTCGATACAGAGATGGGGGGATTGGAGCTGCTGCGACGCATGGGTAAGGAGCTTTTCGAGGATCGCGATCCCACTGACCGGTGGTATGAGGGTGATATGCAAACGCTGGAATCTACCCACGATGGCGGATACCTGATGCGCATTCCACTCCCCCTGGCCGATAGAGCCAAACTTGATCTCTACCGGGCAACCGATGAGCTTACCCTCAGTGTTGGATCCTACCATCGTAACATCGTCCTGCCGCGCGCATTGTGGCCGCTGGAGATCGAGGCGGCAAAGCTGCAAGATGGCGTGCTGGCAGTGAGCTTTGTGACCCGGAAAGAATAGGGTCATTTCATTGACTGGCAGTATTCCAGCAGGTAAGACAGAATCGGGCGATGAAGGATACACGGCTGGTATCGGCGTCGAAAAACTTACCAGACAGAGAGGCAGCGCGTTGCCCGGTTCCAACCTATAATAAAGATCCTTTGCCCTGAGATGAGCCGGCATACTGCTTACTCATCCCTACTGAAAAGAGAGCGATTCGATGAAACGTTTTTTGTTTGCCGTCTTGATCATGGCTATGCTGGCCATGTCACTGGCATGTGGCACCACCGGGCCGACAGCTTCGGGCTTGCTGCGTGATGCCGCCGACCAGCTCGCGGAAGCAGCAGACAACGAATTTAGCATCGAGCGTATTGGCCATACATACGGATTTGGTTTGGATACGGGCGACGACACAGCCGTCAATGTCACGAGCGCAACCGGGAAGTATGAGGCGCCAGACAAAGTGCAAATCCTCATGAACATTGAAATTGGCGGAGAGGCCATGACGATGGATATTTTGATGCTCGACGAATCCAGCTATTTGAAGATGCCACCCGTGATCAATGATTATGAGCCATTCGAAGTGGAAGAAGGAATGGGAGCATCTGATCTTTTTTCGGAGGAAAATGGCATTCCTTACCTCCTCAAACATAGACTTGACAACACCACTCTGGCTGAAGAAGAAGAGACACTCGACGGTACTACCTGTTACCACATTACGGCCACAGGAGATGCCGGGGAACTCGCCGGTGTGATCGGGTTTGGCGGCTCGGAAGGATATGATGGAAATGTGGATATCTGGATCGTGAAGGATACTGGTAAGCTCTATCGTATCGCTGTTGAGGATCCAAACGGCGACGGTTGGATCATGACCCTTTTTGCCTACAACCAGGGCGTCGATATTCCTACACCCTAAACACTACAATTTCTTTCCGCCTGGCGGCTTCTGTTGAACCGCCAGGCCCCTTATTGATCGAAGTTGTGGCAGATCTTCATCCATCCGGTTCCTTACATCCAGGACCACGATCATGAGACATTTCATCACCGACAATCTCCTCCTTCGTACTGTCGAGAGCGAGACTGACATCCGGAAACTCATCGACCTCTGCAACAGTGTGTTCTCGGACACCGAGCAGCCTGATCCCCGCATCGGTGAATGGGTATCGGCGCTGCTCACACCAGGCAACCACCCGACGCTGACCCAAGATAATTACTTCCTGGTCGAGGACACCACCGGCAGCGAGATCGTCTCCACGCTGAACGTCATCCCGCAGACCTGGACGTATGACGGCATCCCCTTTGGCGTGGGGCGCATCGAGTTGGTCGGCACACGCAAGGAGTACCGCCGCCAGGGGTTGGTTCGCGAGCAGTTCAAGGCCGCCCATCAACGCTGCGCCGATCTGGGCCTGCCGGTACAGGGCATCACCGGCATCTACTGGTATTATCGTCAGTTCGGCTACGAGTACGCGCTCGATCTGGGCGGAAGGTGTCATATCGCGCTCAACATGATACCGGAGACGCCCGCATCTTCGCCGTTCAATCTGCGGGAATGGCAGCCTGCCGATCTGCCCCGGTTAGAGGCCCTGTACGCTTTCTCTATTCGCAAAGCTCTGGTCGCCTGCCAACGCCCCACCGAGCACTGGCACTACCGGTTCGCCGGGCAGAGCCCTCAAAGTATCCAAAAGCAATGGCTGTATGCCATCACCCAGGCTGGCAAGATTGTTGGGTATGTCATTATCCCGCTGGACTGCTGGGGATCGAGCCTGCGGATTGCCGAGCTGGTAACGGATGTTCCCTACCCCGATCTCATTCCCTGGCTGCTGCCCCGGCTACGTGACGAGATCCCCGCGCGTTTCCCGGACGCCGATCCCCCACTTAAGGGTATCGATTTCCACCTGGGCCGCCGCTATCCTGTCTATCCTTACCTGAAATGCTACCAACCGGTGCTTCATGCACCCTATGCCTGGTACATCCGCGTACCTGACCCGGCAGCCTTCATCCACCAGATTGCACCGGCCCTGGAGAAGCGCATCGCTCACAGCCCGCTGGCCGGCCTGACACGCTCGCTGACATTGGATTTTTACACCAGCGGCCTACGGCTTGACTTTGAGGAAGGTCGGTTGGCCGCGGCTGCCAACTTGCCACGTGGCATCGAGAAGTCCGATGGGAGGTTCCCACCGCTGGTCTTTTTGCAGCTCTTGTTTGGTTACCGGAGTCTCTCGCAAATCTTTCACAGCTTTCCGGATGCGGGCGCCAGCCTGGAGGTCTGTACCATTCTAAACACACTCTTCCCCCGAAAGCCTTCCTGGGTGGTGGAATTGTACTAAAACTGGTGCTATGATGGATGAGCAAGACACCGCTGTTGTGCCTTGATACCAACCAGGAGACACTGTGCCAACAACTGCCTACATCACCCATCCCGACTACCGTCTGCACACCCTCGAAAATCACCCGGAACATGCCGGGCGCATCGAAGCCGTCTGGCAGCTTTTCGAGCGCACCGGCATCCTCAACCGCTTGCTGTCTGTCGATCCTGTCCCGGCCACGCCGGAGCAGCTTGGTCAGGTGCATGACTCGCGCTATATCGATTTCGTCAGGCAGTCTGCCGAGCGAGGGGGCGGGATGCTCGACCCGGATACTTACCTGCTGCCTGTCTCCTACGATGTGGCCTGCCTGGCCGCGGGTGGGGTGATCACTGCGGTCGATGTTGTGTTGGCGGGTCAAGCCGATAATGGTCTGGCGCTGGTGCGTCCCCCCGGACACCATGCGACGGCTTCTCGCGCCATGGGTTTCTGCCTGTTCAACAACGTTGCTATCGCCGCGCGATACGCGCAAAGCAGAGATCCGTCGATCAAGCGGGTGATGATCGTCGATTACGATGTCCATCACGGCAACGGCACGCAAGACACCTTTTATGACGATCCGGATGTCTTCTACATCTCGACGCACCAATATCCCCATTACCCCGGCACAGGCGCGCTGAATGAGATCGGGGAGGGGGAAGGCAAGGGAACTACGCTTAACATGCCGCTGCCGGCCGGGGTCGGCAGCGACGGGTTCAGGCTGCTCTATCAACAAGTGCTGTGGCCGGCAGCCAGGCGCTTCCGCCCCGATCTGATCCTGGTCTCGGCGGGCTTCGATGCCCATTGGGCCGATCACCTGGCTATGCTCCATCTCGACCTGAGAGGCTACACCGATCTGGCGCGCGAGCTGATTCGGATGGCGGATGATCTGTGCAAGGGACGGATCGTTTTTGTGTTAGAAGGCGGTTATGATCTGGAGGTGTTATCCCACGGCCTGTTGAACGTTGTCTACGCGCTACAGGGCCTGGACGAGCTATCCGACCCGGTCGGCGATCTCGATATGCCGCAGCAGGATGTCGAATCATTGGTCGATCAACTGGTGAAGCTGCACCATCTCGACGCATAACCAGAGTGAATCAAAAAGGCGAGATATCGTCCAAGATGCCTCGCCTCATACGAATGACGTCAGAACCTTATCCCTTGATCACCGCCACCGGCACCAACCGGGCCACCTTGCGGGCAATATCCGCCCCGCTGACCACCTTGACCACCTCATCGACGTCCTTATAGGCCTGGGGCGCTTCTTCGGCCAGGCCGGACATCGAGCCGGCGCGTATGGTGATGCCCTCATTCTTCAGCTCGATACGAAGCTTTTCTCCCTGGATCGAGCGTTTAGCCTCGTTGCGGCTCATCGTGCGCCCCGCGCCATGGCAAGAGCTGCCAAACGTCTGCTCCATGCTGGCAGCCGTCCCGACCAGTATCCAACTCGATGTTCCCATCGACCCCGGTACCAGTACCGGCTGACCAATGTCGCGATATTCTGCCGGGAGACCTTCGAAGCCAGGGCCAAAAGCCCGGGTAGCGCCCTTGCGATGGACGGTCACCTCGATGGGTTTGCCATCTACCACATGTTCCTCGACCTTGGCCATGTTGTGGGTGATGTCATAGACCTGGGACAGGCTCCAGTCTCGAAGCTGCTTCCGCAGAACTTCCTCGAAGCTGTTCCGGATCAGAGATGTCAGCACCTGCCGGTTGACAAAAGCGTAATTAGCCGCTGTGCACATCGCGCCGTAATAGGCCTGTCCCTCCGGCGAGTTAAAGGGCATATAGATCAGCTCACGGTCCGGGATGCTGATGTTGTATTTGTGAATGGCCGATTGGAAGCTCCGTACGTAATCGGTGCACACCTGATGGCCAAATCCGCGCGATCCACAGTGAATCTGGACCGCAATGCATCCTTCCACCAGCCCCATCGCCGAAGCAGCCTGTTCATCGTAGACTTCATCGATGATGTCTATCTCGATGAAGTGGTTGCCGGATCCAAGCGTCCCGACCTGGCTGATGCCCCGCTGCCAGGCGTTCTTACTGACCTGCTCCGGGTCGGCGGCCTCCATGAGACCATTCTCTTCGGTACGCAGGACATCCTGCTTCTCGGCATATCCCTCGTCGAGTGCCCACTCAGCGCCGCGCGTAAGCACCGCTTCGAACTCCTGGTTGTTGAGATTGAGCCCGCCTCCTTTGCCAACCCCGCTGGGGCAGTTGCGGTAGAGCGTCGATGTCAGCAGATCGAGATGTGGGCGGATTTCCTCCAGCTCGATGTTGCTGGCCAGCGCACGAACACCACAGCAGATATCGTAGCCCACGCCTCCGGGCGAGATCATGCCGTCCTGCGTCCGCGATGCCACCACGCCGCCGATGGGAAAGCCGTAGCCCTGGTGGATATCGGGCATCGCCAGCGCCGCGCCGACCAGTCCCGGCAGCGTAGCCGAGTTAACCAACTGATCCACGGAGCGATCGCCCAGTGCGGCCTCCATCAGACGCTCGCTTGCGTAAAGCCGCGCCGGGACCGTCATATCATCCCGGTAATCAACCGGAATTTCCCATACATATTCCGACAAACGATTGAAATCTTGCTTGCGCATAAAACTGTCCTATTCCTGATGCCACAAAAGTAAACTCAGCACGCATTATAGGTTGTGTCTTCACGACATCATCTCGAACACCAGGGGCCCACAAGCTGAATGCCTGTCTTGCCTTATCCCAGGTTTCTCACATAATTTAGTCAAGGAGGTGTTGCATGTTCCTCCAAAATGCAATGGTTTGTTTTGCTGCCTGTATAACTAGCTGCTCGGCTTCAAACCTTGTCCGGTTGGGAAGCATACCCAGTCTGGTATTGATTCGCAAAATCGGGCAATGAGCATCGTTTTGGCCATAGTAGCAAAGAGCTTCCAGGCCCTCTGAAAGTTGCAGTGATATAGATGGGCCTATCTGCCGGCGCGAGGGTGGTCGGATTTCAACCAAGCGTTGACAGCGCGCCACATTCGATGGCCCTTGACCGGCAATCTTTGCCTTTTGTCTTTACGACTGAGAACTGTTCGCTGAAAGTCGCCAAACATTCCGAAAGGCACATCCGAGTAAACGCACGACCAGACTACTAACGTCCCAGCAGATCGAATGTACTTCGTTGTGTACCCATCAGCGCATCTGACCGGCAACCGCGGTGAGTGTCTGAAACATTGGGGAGAGCGGAAAGATGCAGCTACAGAGCTATCCACGGAAACGCCCGACTATCGGCTTGTTGATCGACAACATTGCCACCCCTGAAGGGGCTCACCAAACCAGAATGTGGGCTATCGTCGCCGCGGCTGCGGAAAAAATGGATGTCAATCTGGTCTGCTTCTTGGGTGGGGTGTTAGGCGGATATGCCCCACTAAACGAATTTGAATATCAGCGCAACGCTGTGTACGGACTGGCGACTCCACATAATATCGACGGCATCATTATCAGCAGCACTATTGGCACGCTCATTCCCTACGAGCAATTCCTCGAATTTTGCAGGAACCTTCATCCCTTGCCAGTTGTCAGTCTCGGCACACCCCTGCCGGGCATTCCGAGCATCGTTGTCCAGCACGATATCATGCATGATTTGGTTGCCCACTTCATTGAGGTTCATGGCCATCGTCGCATTGGATTTATCCGAGGATCAGAGACCAGCAGCGTAGCGGAGAAACGATACCATGCCTATCTCAAAACACTGGCGGAGCATAACATCCCTATCGATCCCGATCTGGTTGCGCCCGGCAATTCCTTGACCATCTCCGGCAAAGAAGCTGTTGAGTTGTTTTTGGATAAGAGAGGATTACGTCCACATCAGGATATTCAGGCGGTGATAGCCGCCAGTGATAATATGGCTCTTGGCGCAATGGAAGCACTCCTGGAGCGCGATATCCATGTGCCGGACGAGATAGCCATAGCCGGGATCGACGATATCGAGCCGGCTAGAATAGCCATACCTTCACTCACCACAGTGCGATACGACTTACAAGAAATGGGATGCCAGGCAGTGAAAACATTGTTGGCTCTCATAGCGGGGCAGCAAGTCCCTGAGGCAACCATGATACCCAAGGCAGAGCTGGTATTGCGCCAGTCCTGTGGATGCTTTTACCAGATGTTGAAACAAGCAGCAGAGACGCCGATAGATGTGTCGGCCCCAAGCCTGGAGCAAGCGATTGTAGCACAACGTGACCGTATCATCACCGACCTGGAACAAGCACTGAGTCCATTAGCAAAGCGGGGATATCCTGCCGCAGAGTGGTCGGCCCAGATAGTAGATACTTTTATTGAGAGCTTGAGCGCGAAAAAGGCGTTTCCCAGTCCATTTTTGTATGCATTGGACAACATATTGCGACATACAGCAAAGGAGAGCGATGATGCTCTCGTATGGCACAAAGCTACTTCTGTGTTATCCCATTATACGCTGCCCTACCTGAAAGATGGCTCCTTAACCTGGATTGTTGAGCTGTGGCACAAGGCCAGGCTGTTGATTGGGACCACCAAGCATCAGCGAGAAATGCAGCAGAAGCTGGTGGCGGAACAGCAGGCCGAGACACTCCGGGATGTCTGCGAGGCATTGTTTACAACATTCGATCTGGCCAGTCTGATGGAATCAATAGCCTGCCAGTTGCCACGGTTAGGAATCGGAAAATGTTTTGTCTCGCTGTATGACCATGAGATGCCCCGGCACCAGCCTGGCTCTCCATCTGAGTGGGCCAGGCTGGTGCTGGCTTACGAGGAAAATGCGCGCAAACAGCTCGAAACAGGCGGGATCCGCTATCCTACCAGCCAGCTTATCCCATATGATTTACTCTCTCAAGAGAGAAGATATCACCTGCTGGTAGACTCACTCTATTTCAGCGAACAATTATTTGGTTTCATTGTCTTTGATGCGGGACCACCTGAGAGAGCCGTATATGCTCCGCTGAGAACACAGATTAGCGCCGCGCTCAAGGTAGCTTTTCTTCAGCAAGGTTATAGACGAGCCGAGCAAAACCTGGCACGGTCTAACCAGGAATTGGAACAATTTACCTATATTTCCTCCCATGACTTACAGGAACCGCTGCGTATGGTCAACAGTTACTTGCAGCTCCTGGAACGGCGATACTGGGGGCAGCTCGATGCGGATGCTGATGAGTTTATCAATTTCGCCACAGGTGGCGCATCTCGGATGCAAGACCTCATTAAAGATCTACTCCAGTACTCGCGGATTATCACACATGGCAAGCCATTTGTCCCTACAGATTTCAACCGGGTCTTGCAGCAAGCCTTGATCAACCTCGACGCGGAACTCTCAGCGAGCAGTGCTCAGGTGAGCTTTGATACGCTTCCCATGGTGTTAGCTGATGAACTGCAGATGATCCAGCTTTTCCAGAATCTCATCGGTAATGCGATCCAATTCCGATCTGAGCAGCCACCCGAAATTCATATTGGAGCACAACGCGGGAATGGGGAATGGCAGTTCTCGGTTCGCGATAACGGCATTGGTATAGACTCGGAATACTTCGATTACATCTTTGTCATTTTTCAGCGGCTCAATAGTGGCGATCCGTACTCCGGCACCGGGATTGGCCTGGCCTTATGCAAGAAGATCATAGAGCGGCATGATGGACATATCTGGGTCGAATCAGAGCCGGGCCAGGGAGCAACCTTCTATTTCACGATCCCAATCAGGGAACAGGAATATGGCTTGCGTACCCGTTCCGGAGAGCCGCCAAAATATCAGATACACTGAAATGAACGGCGCATCCCCGTGTAGACAGAAAGGGGCAGAACGCAAATGCTTGCCGAGACACGCAGCCAAATCAGGAACACCCAGCGTGGAGCACGCCCAACAATAGGTCTCCTTCTTAACGATGTTAATAATAGGGCGAAGTACCAGGTCATGGTATGGAAAGGAATCGCCATGGCCGCGCGGGCAATGGATGTCAACCTGATATGCTTTGTCGGCGGAACACTTTATTCCGCCTCCAACCAGTTCGAGTATCAACGTAATGTCATTTATGATCTACCCAATCCGGACAATGTGGATGGTTTGCTCATTGTTGGCTCATTAGGCACCTATGCGTCGACCCGCGAGCTTCAGGATTTCCATCTGCGCTACCGTCCCTTACCGACCGTCAGCATTGATACGGTTTTAGAAGGTATCCCCAGCGTGGTAGCGGAAGATCGCAAAGGTCTTCATGATGCCGTTACGCATCTGGTTGATGTTCACAATTGCCGTCGCGTTGGGTTCATCCGAGGGCCTGAAAATGCTCCCGCTGCCAATGCGCGATATCAAGCTTACATTGACACTCTATCCGAGCACAATATCCTCCTCGACCCCAACCTGGTGGCTCCCGGAGATTTTCTGCCTGATGGTGGAACCGCTGCCGTCAAGCTTTTGCTCGATGACCGTCAGCTTCGTCCTCGCACCGATCTGCAGGCGTTGATTGCCGCAAACGACAACATGGCATTGGCTGCTATAAACGCATTGCAGGAACGTGGCATCCAGGTGCCCCATGACATTGCCGTAGTGGGGTTTGATGATATCGAATACTGTATGGCAACGACGCCCTCGCTGACCACAATCCGCCAACCTATTCATGGAATGGCCAGGTTAGCCATCGGGATACTGTTGGCAATCATATCCGGCGAGCAAGTTCCGGAAACTGCTACACTTCCAACAAAACTGGTCATACGCCAATCCTGTGGCTGCTCTTACACGATCTCCTCACGGATAACAGAAAGAAAAGGGCCATCTGACGGCCAATCGCTCTCGCAAACCCTGTCTGGTCAACGCGCCAAGATTCTCATCCAGCTTATGCAGGCCATTGACGTCCCTGACGGCGATACGCAATTCACCTTGAACTGGGCAGAACAAATTCTGGATGCCTTTATCATCAGCCTGGAAGCCCCGGAAGAGCCTGATGTCTTCACGCATACACTGGATGATATTATCCGTCAGGCCTCCCGCCGGGAAGCCAACATCTCTTCGTGGTATGAGATCATATCCATCTTACGCAAATACACGCTGCCCCATCTCGAAGACCAGAGGCTGGGCCGGGCGATCAATCTTTGGGAACAGGCCTGGACACTGATAGGCGAGATGGCCATGCACATACCAGCACAGCAAAGGTTATGGGCAAGGCATGGCTCTGATATGCTTTATGATGTCAGCCAAATGCTCATTACCCAGTTTGATGTTACATCATTGATGGATATGGCAGCTCGAGAGTTGCCAAAACTGGGTATCAAGCAATGTTACATCTCGTTATACGAGGACCCGGCCCTGCCGGGCAGTCACTCCTGGCTGGCACTGGCTTACGACGAAGCCAGGCGTTACACCATTGAGCAGACAGGAGTACGGTATTCTACCAACAAGCTTATCCCACACGAGCTTCTTCCCAAAGACAGGTGCTATCATCTATTAGTAGAATCGCTCTATCTTGAAGACGAGCGGATTGGGTTCGTGATTTTTGGCGTGGGAGCCCTGGATGGAGTTATCTACAATATGCTGCAAGCCCAGATTAGCGGTGCCCTGAAGGGTGTCTTCCTTCTTCAGAACCGCAAGCAGATCGAGCAAAACCTGGCACAGTCCAACCAGGAGCTTGAGCAATTTGCCCTGGCAGCCTTCAATGGCCTCCAGGAGCCACTCAGCATGGTAAGCAGCTATCTCAAGCTTCTGACGCGACGATACCAGGGAGCAATCGACTCGGACGCCGACGAGTTTATCCAGTATGCAGTAGATGGTGCGACACGCATGCAAGGGTTACTTAACGATTTGCTGTTCTATGCACGAGTAGAAACACAGGGTAAGGCTTGTGAGCCAATAAACTGCAATAAAATCCTGGATGATGTGTTGGCGAACCTCAGGATCGCCATTGGAGAAAGTGGCGCGATAGTGACTTGTGATCCACTGCCTACTGTGATGGCCGATGATGTGCATCTGATGCAGTTGTTCCAAAACCTGATCGGCAATGCCATTAAGTTTCGCCAAAAAGGCGTCCGACCGGAAGTCCGTATTGGTGTCACACAGGTAGATACCTATTGGCAGTTCTCAGTCCGTGACAACGGTATTGGCATCGATCCGCGGCATTGTGGCCGCCTCTTCACAATCTTTCAACGCCTGCACAACCGGGTCGAGTATCCAGGCACTGGTATTGGTCTGGCAATCTGCAAAAAGATCGTCGAATACTACGGTGGCCGTATCTGGGTGGAATCTAAAGCAGGAGAAGGCGCTGTGTTCTATTTCACCTTGCCGATTTTAGATATCGGGTAACGACTCGATACCATTGGCGAATTCGAGCATATCTTGGTTGGCAGGGCTCAAATCTGTTCGTCCCCTCGACCTCTCCCCAGACACCGATAGACCAGTCCTGAGCGCCGAGTGATAGATAACAGACAATCGGGGTACAATTGCGCCAGCTCAGCTGGAGCAAGAAAGGCTCATAATGATATGTCTACTCGAACAACGCTGGTCACCGGTGGAGCCGGTTTTATTGGCAGCCACCTCGTCGATACACTTCTGGCACGCAGTGAGCGTGTGATCTGCATCGATAACTTTACCGACAATTACGATCCGGCCCGCAAACGGGCTAACATTGTCGACCACCTGGAGCATCCCGATTACGTCCTGATCGAGGGCGATATCCGGGATCGCGAACTGGTCAGGCGCGTCTTCGAAGATTACAAACCGCAGCGTGTTGTCCATCTGGCGGCTCTGGCCGGTGTGCGCGCCTCGATTGATCGGGCCGATCTGTATACGGAAGTGAACATCCAGGGCTCGATCAACCTGATGGATGCCGCCCGCCGGTTTGGGCTTGAAAACTTTATATTGGCCTCAACCTCTTCTGTCTATGGCAAAACCGAACAGGTGCCGTTCAAAGAAGAACAGTCCACCGATCATCCGCTGGCTCCTTACCCGGCGACCAAAAAGGCTTGTGAAGTAATGGCCCATGCCTATCACAATATGTTCGGGTTGAACATCACCGTGCTGCGATTTTTCAATGTCTACGGCCCGCGTGTCCGTCCAGACACGATGGCCTACATGGTCGCTGATGCCATCACGAGGGATGAGGAAATTACGATCTACAATGAAGGCAATCTGCACCGTGACTGGACATACGTCGATGATATTATTCAGGGCGTCGTGGCTGCGCTGGATAAGCCGCTGGGCTACGATGTGATCAACATCGGCCGGGGTGAGCCCATCCGTCTGGGCGATTTTGTCGATATCATTCAGGAGTTAGCCGGCAAAGCGGTCCGGATCAGACACGCGCCGGCCCCAGCCAGTGAGCCGCCGATTACCTATGCCAATGTCGAGAAGGCCCAACGGCTGTTTGGCTACCAGCCCCATACCTCAATTCGCGAAGGTCTGGCCCACACCTGGGAGTGGTATCATGGGTTGGAAGTCAGGAGTTAGACATATGGGCATGGTTCTCGGTTATTCTCATACAGAGCATCGGAGTAGCCGAGAACCGCTCACGATAAGCTCAGACTTGCCGGCCGATGTCAGGTGCCTGACCCCCGGCTGTATTGTGCGCTGCGCGGATGGGCTCAGGCAGGCGGTAGCGAGTCGCGCAGCGCAGCACCAGCTCCCGCGCAGTGTCGAGTGTGGCTCGATGTCCCGGTGAGGTGTAAACCGGCTTGACGCCTGTCCTGGTCCTCAACACTGCGCCGATCTCCTCACCCTGCAGCCTGAGAACCGAATACGAACCCTTCTCCTCACCGACTTCCTCGTACTGGCCACACAGCCATGTCTTGCCGCAGCCGACGGTAGGAGCATCCAACCACAGCCCGATGTGGCTGGCGATGCCAAAACGCCGGGGATGCGCGATGCCCTGGCCATCAAAGATATAGGCATCGGCTCTATTCCGGAGCTTCTGGTAGGCTTCTAAAATGACCGCTCCTTCCCGAAAGCCAAGCAGCCCGGGAATATAAGGAAAGGTTGTCGACATTCTGGCAGTGACCGCCTCAACAACAACCAGATCGGGAAAAGACAAGACTACGATAGCCGCCTGGCTCACCCCATCCTTGACGCTCACATCAACCCCGGCTACCAGATGCAGATTCTCGAAGTCAACCGGTGTTTGGGTGTCCACCTGCCCAACTAACTCTCTCTGTAGGGCGATGGCATCAGATGGGGTCAGATCCCAGGAATGGGGGATGTTGTTCATTGTGGGACACCTTACCTTCTTTACCTCAGACGCTGAGGCACTCCAGGGAGATCAATAGACTTTGTCAGCAACAGGATTGTTATGTGTGAAATCCGGCTTATTTTATGCATAACTCAGTGATTGTCGATGAAGTCTACCGTCATTGCATTTTTCGGCCAAATTTTGAGCGGGGTTGCGGGTCAGGCCATTCCAAAGAACTTAAAGAAGTCAGACCGTCACAACCGCCGGCTCAAGATCACTTTCCGTCTTTTGATTGACAGGAGACCTGGCAAGTCAACAAGAAGATCGAGATGTTTTCAGGAAGAGCATGCTCTTTCTTGAAAGAGATCGGGAAATTTTTTGCTTCAGTTAATGCTTGTGTTACCTGCTGTTACCCATCGCTGCACAATACCCCATCACAATCGTCCCCCACGTCGATTCTCGTATGGGCACCGTATCGACCCATTCACCCTCCACAACAGTCCGGTCCGGTAGAAAAATAGGAATGATTACCTATCCGAATTCTTGTTTGTATGACGGCGTGGCAGATGGCTTTATGCTATAGTGGGTGAGAAGCATGTAGCTATGCGCGTTCCACCATCAGCTTACAGTTGGCCAACAGAAGTTTCATTGAGATGGGCAAGCATAGACTGGCACCCTTGCCAGGGAAAACATACCAATATAAATGACGTCATAGATGTTGGTTTTGTGAAACACGGATTATTGATAGTCAAGCGTTTAATGTCAAGTATATAAAAAGGAGCAGATGTATGAATCGCGGAAAATTTTCTCTGTTAGTGGCTGCGAATATGTTGATCCTGGCCGCGTTGGCCTGCTCGACCGATACGATGCCTACCCAGGAGCCAGAGCCTGCGAGAGGAATGCCGGAGACAGAGACGAGCCAGGCTCTCACAGACGAGCCAAAAGAGGAGCCTGATGTGGTGGCCCCTCGAGCTCCCCTGCCGGAGGCCGAAGCCGGCATGGCCTGCTTTGGCTCCCGCGAAATGGGCGTCACCTGCCTGACAGAAGCGGGCTGGCAGACCCACAGCAAGGAAAACAATGACCTTGCCGGCAACTATGTCCTCGATCTGACTACCTGCCCGGATGGCAGTCTGGTGGTTGCACAAATGTCGGCGATCAGCGTCTTTGACGGGCAGACCTGGAAGAGCTTCGATGGTGGCTGGGGACATGGCAGCCCCGAGGCATTGGCTTGCGACCAGGATGGCGCTTTTTGGGTCGCTCACTTCAAGGGTGTCAGCCGGTTCAAGGACGGCAGCTGGACCACCTTCCCATCGAGCGACCTGGCTACCGGCGAAGCCGCTAACGACCTGATCAGCGATGTGGCGGTGACGCCTGACGGCTCGGTCTGGGTTGCCACCACCTACAGCATCGCCCAATACGATAATGGCCAGTGGAGCATCTTCCAGGAAGGGCAGGGCTTTGACGACAAATACTTCATCGACCAGCTTGCCGTCGACAGCCAGGGCAGGCTATGGGCCTCCCATGGCGGCGGGCTGTTGGTTCATGAAGAGGGCACCTGGACCAGCCACAATAACCCCGGCTATGTATCCAACCAGAGCATGGGCATCGATGCCTACGACAGGGTGTGGGTTGGCACGCTCAGTGATGGCGTTTTGCTCTTTGAAGACGGCGCCTGGACATCCTACGACATGGACAAGGGCCTCAGCAGCAACACCATCTACGCTATCGCCCCCGACGCCAATGGCCGTGTCTGGTTGGCAACGTCTTACGGTCTGGATGTCTTCGATGGTGAAACATGGCATATCTACCGCATGGACAACAGCGATCTGAACGATACCGACCTGCGTGCAGCCACCGTCCTGGCAGGAGGGCCCGCGCTACCCGATCCGCTCGCCAAAGACCCCGGCAAGATCACAGGGCACGCAACCCTGCCGGACGGTAGCCCGATGGCCAATGCTGCGGTAGAGATCTGCGTCGAGATCATCGCATCCAGATTCTCCGGAGCAACACCCTGCTCTGATCAACCCTACATGCAGAGTGCTACGACCGATGTAGACGGCAACTTCATCTTTGATAATATTCCTGTTGGTTGGTATATCCTGACCATGGACACCGGCGACGGCTGGGCACAACTGACAACCTCTTTAGGATTGATCTCTGAGCGCATCCCAGTTGAGCCCGGTAAGACAATTGATGTTGGTGAGATTTTTATTCAGGAAGACGACGATTAGATCGCCTGCGCCCAAGCTGTGGGCTTGGCTGATATGACCTGTTCACCCCCGTGAGCCCCCATGCAGGACCCGGACACGTGAGACCGGAGACGACCTCACGTGTCCTCGCTTTTTGGAGATGTGGGTGTCTCCGGCAAACTGAACAGGCATGCGCATGAAGGCCTCCGAGATCGTGAGGGCATTGGGGATTTTTTCCTTTAGGGCCTGCCTGTCTTTTCCCGCAGACAATGTGCTACAGCGGCGAAAACCTCATCTGGAAAGCCGGACAACCCTGGAATATCGTTGCTCTCAAGTAGAAAGTACTGACCCTCTTGATCTTGCAAGAAATCTAGCCCGAGGATATCAGCCTCCAGGTGAGCCATTGCTTTGGAAGTGTATTCTTTAAGAACACCGGGTACTTCGATCAGCTCATGTTCGACGGTGTCTGTGTTGGCCTTCCAACCGCTTCCTCGACGAGACATTGCCCAGATACGCTCACCAATTGCCAGACAGCGTATATCGGCCACGTAGTCAATGTAAGGCTCAAGGGTAACATAGTCCTCGCTCACAAAGCTCAAACTTTGATGTCTTGCCACTGCTCCGAATTGGCGATTCTGGCCTTTCCATAGCCTGCATGGTAATTGCCAATCTTAATGACAGACGGAATCTCCGGCTCGATCTTGTCCAGAGTCTGCTCACCTACGACCGCAGAAAAGGGGATAACCGGCAGCCCGGCAGCTCGCATCTCGTTCAGCATAGAGAGACGGTCAAAACCGCGCAGAAGGGTCGAGGCGGGGTTCACGCAAGGGACTTGTGCCAGGCGAATAAGCTCCAGTACAGCTCGATGGTTTGGATGGGGCCGAATAGCGCCGACACGCCACAACACGCCATCGATCCGCTTCGTGCCTGACTGATCTGATACCCACAGCTTGTCTTCGTAGTACAGCCACTTGCTGCTCTGGAGCCGGCAATAATGCGCCTGATAACCGGGAAAGTGTTCCTGCCAGCATTGTTCACCATTAACGACAACGAGTGTATCCATTCCTCAGCCCTCGTAATCCTCTTTCTGCTCGGTCCAACTTTTCGATGGAGCCTTCAGTATACCTCGACTGAATAAGCAGGAGCATGGAGACCTTCGAGGCTTGAGGACGGAGGAGGTCTTTTTGATTTTGCTACCCTGCACAGTGAGTCGAGAAAGTGGCGATTTGTAACATTTGTTTTCCCAATCAGCAACCCAGGAGAGAGATAATAATAGTGGAGGTGAAAACCTAAGTCGCAAAATCGGCACAGTAGACATTGATGGGTATGTGTGCTTCAATATGAGGGTACGCCAACTAACCATGACAACGTCTAACCTCTCCAACTCAGAAACATAATCAGGAGGCTCCCCTATGAGTGAGGCAAGCGAGATCAAGACTACTTATACCCAAAGGGGGCTCAGACGTTTTGAGGTAGCGATCCGGCATAAGGAGCTTCATAAGTACCAGGTGATTCGCGGTGATAACCGTCTGGTCGTCATGCAACAAGCCCAGGTCAAGATGTCGCAGTGGGATGAGATGTGGGCGCGCAAGCATGAGGCCGAGCAGAAACGCCAGGAGCGCCAGCAACACGCACAGGAAGTCGAAGAGAAGAAACAGCTTGTCGTTGAGCGCACAAAAGAGGCACAAGAAGCCCTGGCTGTATTGGATACTGTGCTGTCGCATACGCTTGGTATCGATGATACAGTCGACTGGGAATCGCTGAAAAAACATGCGGACTACACCAAGCCCCAACCCACAAAGCCTGTCCCTCCCGAAATTTTCCAAAAGCCTCAACGTTCCGATGCAAAGTACCAGATCAAACTCGGCTTCATCGATGAGTTTCTTGACGGTCTCATCACATCACGGCGGGTGGAGCGAAAGAAGAAGGTCGATGCTCGCTTCAAGAGTGAGCTCGAACGTTGGCAAAAGGCGAGAGACCAAGTGGCAGCCGAGCACAATGACCGGGTGGATAAGTATCGGGAGGACATGAAAGCCTGGGAGGTAGATCGGGCCACTTATCTCAAAGAAAGAGACCAAGGAAATGCAGCAATCGATAAGAGGAAAGAGGAGTATTTGAAAGCCCAGCCCCAGGCAATCATCAACTATTGCGACTTGGTCCTAACAAACTCCAAATACCCGGACTACTTCCCCCAGTCGTACGAGCTAGACTATAACCCTGAAACCAAGCTCCTTCTTGTCGACTACCAACTCCCGTCGGGGAGCGACATACCTACGGTCAAGGAGGTCAAATATGTCCAGGCACGTGATGATTTCGTCGAGACACAAATCTCGCAGTCTCAGCTTAACCAGATCTACGACAACCTCCTTTATCAGATTGCTCTCCGTACCATTCACGAGCTTTATGAAGCAGACAAAATCGGTGCCCTGGCGACTATCGTCTTCAATGGCTTCGTCGATTCAGTTGATCCGGCGACGGGTAATGAGGCACACGCCTGTGTGATCTCACTCCTGGCCAATAAAGAGGAGTTTGAGGAAATAAACCTGGCCAACGTGGACCCAAAGGCTTGCTTCAAGAAATTGAAGGGAGTTGGTAGCTCTAAACTGCATAGCCTGACCCCGATAGCCCCTATTGTCCAGATGGAGCGGGAAGATAACCGGTTTGTGGATGCATGGGCTGTAGTCGATGACCTGAAAGAGGGCGACAATCTGGCGGCCATGGATTGGGAGTCATTCGAGCACTTGGTGCGAGAGATATTTGAGAAAGAGTTTGCCTCAGCCGGCGGCGAAGTAAAAGTAACCCGCGCCAGCCGCGACGGGGGAATCGATGCTGTAGCCTTCGACCCAGACCCAATACGGGGCGGCAAGATCGTCATCCAGGCCAAGCGCTATACCAATACCGTCGGCGTTTCGGCGGTGCGAGACCTGTACGGCTCGATGATGAATGAGGGAGCCAACAAGGGAATCCTGGTGACTACTTCCGACTATGGGCCCGATGCTTACGAATTCGCCAAGGGTAAGCCTTTGACGCTGCTGAGTGGCAGCAATCTGCTCCATCTGCTTGAGAAGCATGGTCACAAGGCATGGATCGATTTGAGAGAAGCAAAGAAAACCCTGTCGGAAAGTCAGATTGATTGAGGAAGCTACATCGTGGCTCTATGAAGCACCGCTACATGAATACACCAGTCAACAACGAAATTCAATGGCGTTATGATTTGCTTGAGGCAATCGGCGGCCAGGTCATCAATTATGGTATTGACCCAGCCCTGCTGCAATATTGGCGTATTTATGGTGGACAACAGGGGATTTGGGTTGACAAGCAGAGGACAGCGATACTCACAGATGATGGCCGTGGCTTGGCCGTCGGCCTGATTCATAAGGGTAACATCTACCCAGATGACTTCGATGAAACAGGCGTGATCTACCACTACCCGGTTACTGCGCGACCGCCAGCGAGGGACATTGGTGAGATTGAAGCGGTCAAGAACTGCCATCGACTGAACGTTCCACTCTTTGTTATCAAAGTGTCCGAATTGGCCTCTTCCAAGAGAGATGTCTACTTTGGCTATGTGACCATGTGGGATGACCGTG
This sequence comes from Anaerolineae bacterium, assembly GCA_016928235.1. Lineage (GTDB taxonomy): Bacteria > Chloroflexota > Anaerolineae > Aggregatilineales > UBA3940 > JAFGMS01. Next base: position 24,637 of record JAFGLD010000110.1, read on the forward strand.
CCAAGGTCTTTATCATCGAGTTTGGAACCAGCGACATACTGGCTGCCAACCAAGAGGAACGGCTCTTCGAGCTAAAAGTACTCCAGCCGAAAGGGCTCTATCAGGCTACCACACGGCCTGGCCAGGCCGCCTTTCGAATTGCTGTCTTTTGCCGATATAGCCCACAATGTGCCGTGTGTGAGATGGCAGTAATTGAGTTACTGGACGCTGCGCACCTGGTAAGCAAAGCCGAAGATGGCAACGATGACCCGCGAAACGGGCTACCTCTATGTGCACTGCATCACAGAGCGTTCGATAAGTGTCTGTTCGCCATCGAGCCGGGTGGATTTGCTGTAGAGACCAAGCGAAACGGGCCAGACAGATACGAGCTTGGCATTACCAAAGATGCATTGGAATATGAGATGCCGCCACATCCAAGTGCGCTGGAGTATCGGTGGGAGCGGTGGGTGAGAGAGTGTGGCGGTGAGTAAGACATCAGCCGAGGCCATGTGGAGAGACGATTGAGCACACAATAACATGAAGGCCATTGAGGTCATCCGATGTCTTTTTAATTACCCTGTACGAATGCACCCTACGGATTAAGTGAGCTGAGTGATTGGTTTGGACTTTGGACAAAATGCCAATGACAAATCATGACTTTCAGTGGCAGAATACACAGCGACAAACAGAAAAGAGCATTGCCAAAGACAAAAGCGAGAAATAATTCGGCAGTTTGCCGCATGCGACAAATCGTCCAGACTGGCAAATTATTCATCCAAATGCTTGCTGCAACCCCAAAGTCCAAAAATACCATCTAGTGGAAAGATGATTCCTGCCCTTTGACAAGACCACTCCATCCACACGCATCACATACCTCCCAATCGTTGGCTCCCTCAGCTTCAATGTGAGTCGATGCCAGACAGTGTGGGCATTGCTTTATCCCGCGTTTCGCCCTTTTTCTGGTCGCTCGCTGAGCCAACTTATCTACGGTGGGTCTGGTACGCGTCTCACTCTCACACGTTTTGATTTCACGGGCTACACCGTAATACTGGCATAAAACGTCAAAAAGCCACTCGCGCTCAGGCTCGCTTGCTCCGGCTGCAAGATCAATCCTCGTACTCCCATCATCTATGGTCAGCCTGTGTGTCGTCTCGAAATGGCGGAGAGCGAGTGTCTTGATTTTGGCAGGGCTAAAGCTTGCCTTGATTCTCCTTTGAAACAGCTTTTCCCAGTAATCTGTCCGTGATCTTGTCTGAAATGGATATTGAAGGGGAGCAACACCTGAATCGTATAGCATTTCATATTTCGTCAGAAGAAGAATCTCAGGCACGGCAGGCCGCAGTACTCTGTATGCCGTCCATAACCGCATAGTTACACCCAATATCCAGGGACACAGCAAGAACACTACGAATACAGAAAGACCATTGAGATGCCTAAAAAACAATACCAAAAAAACTATCAATATTCCCAGAGAGAACAACAGGAAGAAACATGAGAAAAAGCGTCTGACAGCATCTGATTTCTGTGGAATGATGATCCTCTGATATCCATCCTCAAAATCAATCTCGATTTTCGAACCATCCGGAGGTGAAAGCATCGGCATAGTCCTCTATGTGGATATCATCAGCAGAGCAAATGGCCATCTTAAAGCCATTTTACTTCCATCCAAACCAGAGCGAAACTGTCTCGTCGCATTTATAGCTTGTCAGATAATACTCCAAACAAAATCAGTGTCTCTTGTAAGTGCGAAGTTATCCGGAACGTTTTCTAAAAAGCTATACCTCCTCCACTGCTCTGCCTACCAGTCCAACCCTGGAGATTGATGCCAGTGATTGCCACCACGTGATTGCCACCACGTTCCACGCCATGGAAGAAATGGGGATCGAGATTCTCGTCACTATTCAGATGTCAGCGATAAACTAAAACTCGTCACTCATCACTCAAAACTGTCAAGCAGCCGACACCAATAACTGAATAGTTACGTCACATCGATGTCTGAAGCCGGAAAAGGCCCGACGTGAGACTTGCGACCGAGCCGGGCCTGTCGGGTGTATGAGTGACGGCAAGGTAGGGCAAAAGAGCCCTCAATAAACCGTCTCGCCTGAAATGAAGGCAGTTGTGCGCGAATCATGCGGGGAGGTAAACAGTGTCTCAGTTGGCGCTATCTCCACCAGCTTACCGTCCATCAAGAACCCCACGCGCGTTGCCAGACGACGCGCCTGGAAGAGGTTATGGGTTGCCAGGATGATGGCAGTGCCATACTGTTGATGCTGTTCGCGTACCAGGTCTTCGATCAAACGCCCGTTGGCCGGATCGAGGTTGGCGGTCGGCTCATCGAGCAGGAGCACAGAGGGCTGTAAGACCAGAGCGCGTGCCAGCGCCACCCGTTGGGTTTCTCCACCGGACAGCGTTCTTGGATGAGCCTGTGCCAGCGGCAGCAGGGCGACCCGACGCAAGACATCATCGATGACAGATGGCGTTTTGTGCTGACCGCGCAGGCGCAATCCATAGGCAATGTTAGCACGCACTGAGCGGCTGAGTAGGGCGGGTCGCTGGAAAACCATGGCAATCTTTCGCCGGTCGATGATGGAAGCCTGAGCACAGGTCACCGCTCTCCCATCGACGTGAGCACAGATGGCACCTTGTGTCGGCGGCTCCAACAGTGCCAGCAAGCGCAACAGCGTGCTCTTTCCTGCGCCGCTTGGGCCGATCAAGGCCAGAATCTCGTCGCGCCGGATAGCCAGGGAAGGGATATCCAGTACAGTACGTGCTCCATAGGTCTGCCGTACCGATGTAAACTGGTAGAGTATCTCGCTCATAGTGGCTCGGAGTACCTACCTTGAGCCACTACCATGAACAGGTTAGAGATAAACGACAAAGACAGCAAAATAACCCCCAGCGCCAGCGCCAAATCGAAATTGCCCTGACGAGTTTCCAGGACGATGGCGGTAGTGAGCACGCGGGTGCGCCCGGCAATGTTGCCTCCTACCAGCATCACTGCGCCAACCTCGGAGATGATCGAGCCAAACCCGGCTACCAGCCCAACAATGACCCCATGACGGGCTTCGGTCAGGAGAGTCCGAGTGGCCTGCCAGCTTGTCGCTCCAAGCGCCCGCACCTGGATGCGCAGAGTTGGATCGACGGCCATGATACTGCTCGTGGTGACACCGATGATCAGCGGCAGAGCAATGATCACCTGGGCCAGTACCATCGCCGGCAGCGTAAACAGCCACCCCAGGTTGCCCAGAGGGCCGCTGCGCGAGAGCAGCAGGTAGACCACCAACCCGACCACGACGGGCGGCAGTCCCATACCGGTGTAGATCAGAGTCGTGATCAGGCGTTTGCCCGGCAGCCGGGTCAAGGCCAGCCAAGCCCCCAGTGGAATCCCCGCCAGGGAGCTAATCGCGAGTGCTATGACAGTCACTTGCAGCGAGCGCAAGGCGATCTCTGTCACGATGGGATCGAGAGATCCGATCAGTCGTAATGCCTCAAGCAAGGCATGCCAAAAAGTCTGCATCGCTTATCCCGCTTCCAGCCGCTTTCGAATCATCTTTCGCTCATTCTATCAGTTGTCTTTCTTGCGCTGTTGATAGTGTTTTACAGCCAATGCTCTGCTTTCCCAAGCAGAGCATTGAGATATTACCATTATCTGACTTCCGGAAAACCGGCCAGGCACCGGCAATCAACTTCCGCTTTGTGGCCGGCGGCTCTTCATTCCCGAATAATCGTCTGGCTCTGTTCGTGCACGTAATTGAGCAGTGACCAGGGCCCGCCGATATTTCTGCCGGATGATCCGCTGGCTTTCCAGCCGCCAAAGGTCTGGTATCCGGGCCAGGCCCCCGTTGTAGCACCGGACGCGCGGTTGACGTAGACAACACCCGCCTCGATGTTATCCAGGAAGTACCGCGCTTCCTGCTCATCCTCGCTGAAGAACCCGGCAGTCAGGCCATAGACGACATCGTTGGCTTTTTGGATGGCTTCATCGAGTGTGTCGTAAGGCAAGATGCAGATGATTGGCACAAACAGTTCGTTCTGTACCAGCTCGTGATCCTGCGACAGCCCATCAACAATGGTCGGCTCGACGTAGAAACCGTGGGCCCATTCGCCATCGACCAATACATTGCCGCCGAACGCGATCTTGCCGTCAGCCCTGGCCTTAGCCACGAAACGCTTGAAGTTCTCGTAGGCGCTCTGATTGCCTAGCGGGCCCAGGAAAGTATCGCGCTTGAGGGGATCACCGATCTTCACCTGGGTTTTTGTCTTCTCGACCAGACGATCCATGAATGCATCGTAGACGCTTCTTTGCACGTAAACCCGCGAGCAGGCCGAGCACTTCTGCCCCCCCATGCCATACGCCGATCGCAAAACGCCCTGTGCCGCCTTATCCAGATCGGCCTGATCGCTCACTATGGCCGGGTTTTTGCCTCCCATCTCTGCCACAACCGGTTTGGGGTACTTCGTCGCAAACTGCTTGTAGACCTGCCGGAAGCCGATCTCATAAGAACCAGTGAAGGTAATTCCAGCCACGTCCGGATGCTCGACCAACTCCTTCCCGGCGGTGCCGCCCGACCCACTGATGAAGTTGACTGCCCCCGGCGGAATACCGGCCTCCATCAGGAACCGGACCAACATGTAGGTTGTGTAGGGCGCGTCAGACGACGGCTTCACAACCACGGTATTGCCGGTCGCCAGCGCCGCGCCTACCGGTCCCCCGGACAGCGCCAGCGGAAAATTGAACGGCGCAATGACAGCCCAGACGCCGTAGGGCTTCAGGATCGATATGTTCGTATCGTTAGACCCAAAGGCATTCATGTTGCAAACGTAACCTTCGTTCTGCTCCATCTGGTGGCAGTACCAGCGGATCAGGTCGGCCGTCTCCTCGACGTCAGCCAGTGCCTCGACCCGGTTTTTGCCCATCTCCATGATCATCGCAGCGGAGAGTTCGTAACGATTCTCCGATATTTTATCGGCGGCCTGGTAGAGGATAGCGTTACGATCCTGGTAAGACATCGCTCGCCAGATCGGAGCCGCCGCCCCGGCCGCCTCAACCGCCGCCTGCACATTCTCGCGGGTCGCCTTCGAGAAGTAGAATAGCGGCACGCGCGGGTCAGCTGGGTTGAACACCGGAAAGGTTTCCTGGACAGGATGCTCTTTGCCATTGAGCAGCAAAGGGAAGGTCTTGCCAAGCTGAGCCTTGACACGCTCGATCCCCACATCGAAGTCGGCGTGAAGCTGATCATTGTCTACGCTCAGAGTGGAGTAGGTGATTTTGAACTTCTCGGCCATAGGGTTACCTCGCCTCTAAAAAACAGGGGTTGGGGATTGGGGGATGGGGGATGGGGATCAGGATCAACACCCAAGAATCGTCATGCTCGAGAGTCGTCGTTTCCGGATCCTCTTCTCCAATATCTGTTGAAATTTCCTGCATATACCATGCAAGCTCAGGGGCCCACACTTCGACAATCCTGTTCGGGCACCCCGTTCAAAGTGACGCTACATTTCCCCCGGTTTTATACTTTCCTAATACGACACAAGCTACTCGTTACTCTGATTATAGCAGCGAAGCAAATCTTCAGCGGCATCCCAAAATCACAGCGCACTGTCCCCAGTCGACAGATTAGAGTCAGTCATAAAGTATGGGCAGCATCGGATTATTATGGATGTGCAGCCCTCCAGGCATCGGAATCCGGCATAAAGAGCTGCATATCGTTGACCTGATAGCCGGCAATCAGTTCCTGGGTCTCTAAAGAAATGAGCCAATCCGCAAAGGCTTGCGCCATCTGTGAATTAACGTTCGGATGCTTCTCCGGGTTAACCGGAATGACACTGTAGGGGTTGAATAACAGGCTGTCACCCTCAGTCAAAATTTCGAGCGAAATGCCTTCAGCCTGCCGCGTCACGAACGTCGCGCGGTCAGAGAGGGTGTAGGCCTGTTGCTCAGCAGCCATTGTAAGGACGGCTCCCATTCCCTGCCCGGCCGAGATGTACCAATCGCCCTCAGGGACAAGACCAACCTTCTCCCAAATGCCCATTTCCTTGGTGTGGGTTCCGCTTTCGTCGCCCCGCGAGATAAAGGGTGCTTCACTCTCAGCAAGCATCTTGAAGGCATCGATGACGCTTGTTACGCCCTTAAGCCCTGCCGGATCCGAAGCCGGTCCTACAATGACAAAATCGTTGTACATGACGTCATATCGCGCCGTCCCATCACCCGCCTCGATAAATGCCTCCTCCTTGGCGCGAGCATGCACCAATAGAACATCAGCATCCCCAGAAGCGCCCATAGCCATTGCCTCGCCGGTTCCCACCGCAATGACATCAACACCAATATCATATTTAGATTCGAAATCGGGGAGGATGTAATCGAGCAGCCCAGAGTCTTGGGTACTGGTGGTGGTAGCCAGGATCAACCGTCCGGTAGTTTCAGATACAGGCTCGGCCTCGGAGGGCTGCGTTGGGGTTGCAGCCGTACAACCTGACAACACTAGAAATGACAGACTTAGAAATATGATCAAACATCGCTTGTTTAACTTCATGTTCTTATGTCTCCTATTGATGATATCGATAGATGAGTAGATCGATGGTCAGCCTATATCCAATTCGACGACTACTTGTGACAAGCCCACTCGATGCTCATGATTCGGCGCCTGCGTTAACCTGGAAATGTTCTTGCCAGGCGATGAGCCATTCCATCACAAACTCAGCCTGTCGCTTGCGGAAATCATCGATCAGAGCGGGGAATGGGTCCAGTTCCGCTTTTTCCGGCTGATCCGCGTTCCGGTCCCATTCGGCGAGCATGCTCCGCAAGAGAACAATTTGCCCGTCGATCAGATCCGACGTGCCTGGCAGTTGTAAGACATGAAAGAAGCGCAGTTTGGCGATCAGCTCCACGCGGATTGCCCGCAAAGAGGGTACCGGTGTATGAAGCCAGACCATGAAAGCCTCCCGACCCGAATCGGTGATCTGGTAGACCTTGCGAGCCGGGCGACCCTCTTGCGGCTCGGCAATTGAACGCAGATGTCCCTTGGCTTCCAACCTGGCCAGGGCAGCATAGAAGTTGGCCTGACCTGCCTTCCAGATACGCCTGAAGGTGACGGTAAAGTCCCGATACAGGCCATAACCATGCTTGGGGCTGCTCATCAACAAGCCCAGCGCAACATTCTCCAACGAATAACTACTAAAGCCATCTTGCTTGACATCAGACATAGATAACACACCCTACTCAAAGGCTGCATATTCAGAAGCTGAATATACTTAAGATCGGCTCACTTGTAAAGGAGATGAGAATATTACGCCATGACAAAGCCGTTCTTTGTTGTGACAGGTTGATATGTGCTGTACAATGACTAGCGAGCGACCGTTAGCGTAAACTTAAGCACAAACCCGATCTGTTTGGTTCTACGTTTTCGGTTATTAGTTCTTGTTTATCAGTCTCTGGTATGCAGCCAAGAGCCTGTCATTGCGAGCAAAAAACTGATCACTGGAAACTGATCACCAGGCAGTATTGATGCCTTCAGTTGACACCTATGGGCAAGCAACTTTTACTACCACAGAGCAGCTTATTTTACGGTTGGGTTAAACATCCATCCTGCGGTTAACAACACAAGCAGATCTCGAGTGGAAAGATTAATCGATGACGGATTAAACTGCTTAGGGCTTCAGAGGATTACCAACATGTTTGAGCGGTACAAACTACCTGAAAACCCTCCTGCGCTTGACCGGCATATCTCTGTATCTCAACAAGATGCCGGAAAAATTCACAAGATTGTCACCAGACTGAGCCAGGAGCTTGATCTCTTGCCTGTGGTACTCTCTCAAGAGGGTAGGGTGATAGCTTTTACCGAGTTGTCTAATGCAGCCAGTGCTGAGCACATTGCAAAACTGATCGGTCGCATCTGGTATGAAGGCGCTCATCGTCAGGCCCGCGAGCTGATCCGATTCGAGGAGGAAGTTATCGATGAGGCAGATGAGCGTACTAACATGATGCTCTACTCGACACACATAGCCGGCGCAATCACACTCACTATTGGCTGGAATGTCTCGATTTCTCTGACCCAAATACGCGCTGAAGTGCATGATGTAAAAACAGAATTACTGAGTGTTTTGGGCGTTGAAGAAGGATAAGTAATAATCGTTGGCAGAACAAAAAACAGGACCATCACTTCCTCCCGATCTTTATGACGAGGACTACTTTCTCTCTTCCTGTGAAGGCTACACAGAATGGTTAGCTACTGAGGGTGAGCACCTTTCCCGGCGGCTGGCTTCGGCGTTTACCATAGCCTCGATCGAGCCGGGCATGCGTGTGCTTGATATCGGTTGCGGACGTGGCGAGATCGTGCGTCACTGTGCCCGGCTAGGTGCCGATGCTCTTGGCATAGACTATGCGCCTGTGGCTGCCCAAATGACCTATAACCTGATTAGTGCCGAAAAACATGTGGATGTGCTTCCAGGCAAGATGAGGGTATCGCGTGCCGATGCCAAGCACTTGCCCTTTGGTCGCAATACCTTCGATCGAGTTCTGATGTTTGATGTTGTCGAGCACCTTTATCCCTGGGAATTGCACCAGGCACTGCTTGAGACCCGGCGCGTGCTCAAGCAAGATGGACAGCTTATCATTCACACTGCGCCTAATCGCTGGTACGATCAATACGCCTATCCGATAGTACGTTTGATTCGAACCCTGATGGGACAGGGGAAAGATTATCCTCAGAATCCGCGCCAATTCGGTGTAGCCGTTAACGAACATGTCCACGTTAATGAACAGAGCGTGTTTAGCATCGGCGAGACCCTTGAGCAAGCTGGTTTCAAGAGCCGAGCATGGCTCGATAGTCCGCCGCAAAACCGACAGGAGGGACCGATTTTTGCGGCTCTTCGCGTAGTAGCATTTGAGTGGATCCCATTTAGTTGGTTCTTCGAACGTGAGGTTTTCGCGGTAGCCTGGAAGCAGGGGCAAGAGAGAAGAACGGAATGATATCTTTTCGCACACCTGGCCAAAAGACAACCTCACGCCAGCCTGGTAGAGGTCGATAATACAGATGCGCGATCGCCGATCGGTAGACGATCTGACTATAGAAGAATTGGAGCACATACTCCACGTCAGGAAACATCAGGCTCGACAGCAGCGTCTGCAGCGTTTTGCCAGCGCCGGGCGGCGACGCGCTGATTTACCTTCTCCAGAGGACGCTCCATTAGAAGAATTGGCAGAATCACCGGAGCAGCAGACAGATGAGACTGTTAAGCCAGTCTCTGACAATGGCAAAAGCTGGCGCGAACGTAGTCTGCGCGATAAACTGCTGCTCGCGGTAGAGTTAATTGCTGTTCTAGGTCTGGTTGGGCTCATGATTCTTACAGCACAAACGCTGCAAAGGATCAACCAGGAAGCAGCGGCAGCCCAGGCTAGCAATCTGGCTAATTTGCCGACTCCTACAGCAACACCGCTCATTGGCCCTGTTGTGTTGCCCGGTGGACATACATCTCCTCTCGATCCCGGAGGATCAAAACCAAACTATGATGAGGTTCCCGCGCATCTCCGGCCGATTATCGAGCAGCAACTGAACCCGGTCTGGATTCCCACACCCGCGCCATCTAGTGCCCACCGGATACGTATCCCGGTGATCCGGGTCGATGCGCCTGTCGTACAAGGAGATGGAGATGCACAACTCATGCAGGGCGTCGGTCAGCATATCGGAACTGCTAACCCTGGACAACCCGGCAATGTTGTCCTGACTGCCCACAATGATATTCACGGAGAAATTTTTCGTGATCTCGAACTGCTGAAAGAAGGAGACGAGATCATACTGGAAACATTGACACAAACATTCATATACCAGGTTGTTCTTCAAGATATTGTTGAGCCGACAGATGTGAAATACCTGGAATCTACCAATGAAGCAATCACAACACTGATTTCGTGTTATCCCTATTGGAAAGATACGCATCGAATCGTGATCATTGCCGGCCTGGTAGAGCCATGATTGACCGTATAAAACAGAGGAGAAACACCCATGACTAAAAAACGAACGTCACGCAGTACAAGAAGCGTAGTAGCAAGCCGATCTGCTGCTCTCAGCCAAGTAAGAACAAGTGGAGGATCACCGGCACCAACCGACTCAACTCAATTAGAGGCCCAATACAAATACGTGATCGATGACTTGAAACGTATTGGCCTGATCGCGGTGACTTTGATCGGTGGATTAGTTGTGTTATCGCTTTTTGTCAAATAAGGGAAAAGTCGGGGCGGTCGGACTTGAACCGACGACCTCTGCGTCCCAAACGCAGCGCGCTAGCCGACTGCGCCACGCCCCGAAGATGATGGGAAGTATACCGATATCTGGTGGAAACATCAAGTGCTATATGTATTGAGTCATTCGGAAGTTGCGTAGCCAGACAAGGAATGCTATAGTGCTGTGACTCTATATACCACACCTGTCCGGCTTTATTTTGGGAGGCTTGGGAGGCTTGCGATGAAAGTCTTATTGCACCGTATTATTTCATTAGGGGTTGGGCTGTTGGTCATGGTGGCTGGTACAGCCTGCAACCTGGCTGGCGCGGAATCGGCGCCATTAACCACATCAGGCTCAGATGAATTTACGTTTGAACCTGCGCCAACTGAAGACCTGGGGTTTCTCCCTACACCTGATAGCGGCAGTTCACCGGATGTTTTTGCGGATTTGACCGCCACCGCTTTGGCTGACCCTTTCGCAGTGCCGCCCGGTATCGAGGAGCCAATCGGTGCTGAGACCACTGCTGAGGTTTCGCCCGAGTTTCCTGGCCCGGAGGCAGCGACTGAGATAACTCCCTTTGTGCCGGCGGAGACTGCTGTTCCTATCGACTCCGTTTCTGTTGTTGAAGCAACCCCAACCCCGGTACCTTCTGTTGCAGAGGATAGTTGCCCTTCCTCCTATACTGTCCAAAGCGGCGATACATTGTTCCGCATCGCGCTACGCTTTGGTTTGACAGTTCAGGAATTGGCATCTGCTAATGGTATTACCAATCCCGATGCGCTTCCGGTTGGTACTGTGCTGACAATCCCCAGCTGCGGTGGCTCACCCGGCGACAGTGGCGGAACCGGCCAGGTATCCGGCGCAAGTGGTGACATCCAGCATGTTGTTCAACCAGGCGAGAACCTGTTTCGCATTGCCTTGCAGTATGGATTAACCTGGGAGGCAGTGGCCGCGTATAATGGCATCTCTAACCCCAACAACATCTCAGTCGGACAGGTCATTCTTATCCCGCGTAACTGATATGGCTTTTCAGAAAAAGATGTGGGATTTGGGCTGGGATTTCCTGTATGAAAAACGCCCAAAGATTCCAAAGCATTATCCGAACGTCTAGTATCGTAAAGTGGAAGAAAGACCTGCCTCGACTGGCAGGTCTTTTGATTTGGGTGTGTTTCTTTGAGTTGAGCATAGAACAAGCGGCTCGAAGCGGGAATGAAGCCGCTTGCTCTCTTGTGTTACACATCAACGAAATGAAACATACCCTTTTGATGATTTTTATCAGTACCAGGCAAGAATACGCGGATCCCCAAACGGTGACCCCAGTACACCTGTCAAAAACGTGATTGCCAGAATAGGAAAAGCAAGGATAGCCGTTAAGACTGAAAAAGAGCGCGTCTGTTCCGTTGGAGAAATTCCAGCCAAAATCAGAGGAATGCCTAGAATCAAGACACGGCCAATAAAGACAAACAGGCGAGAGATGGGAAACTGGTCGATATACAGGTCGGCCCCTGTGAGCAAGGCAAGAGCAGCCATGATTAAAATATGGAGCAGCGAAGCTTTTTCTCCACTGGTAATCAGAAGGAAAAGGGCGCTTAATAAGACAGCATAGTGCAAAATAGAAGTCCAGTGGAGTGGCGCTGTTGGCAAAAGGTCAGCAATATCAATATTTGGCATGAGTTCCTCCAGGTTTAAAGAAATTGTATTGGAGCACACTGGTAAGCACCTACCTAACAATACCCCATAGTATTCACTTGGGGCAATGCCCCACAGACCATACATGTCAACTTAAGCAAGAAAACTTCTTGATGTCTTTCAAAAAAGATCATGATCTTTTCTCGAAAACTTCCTGATCTTTTCCAAAAACATCCCGATCTTTTTCTTGACTTGTCAAATCTGTTGTCGATCAACAAAGACGGCAAATGACCTTAGGGTGATAATTATGCCCCACACGAATGGAATTGCCGGTTCGCCTGTCTTGCAAACTCGCCCATCTGCAAATTGCAACAATGAAAAGCCCTGGCGATGTCCCCCACTGCCAATATTTGTGTGGTATGATCGATACCCATCACTGACCAAACACTGCTAAGGAATGGTAATTAAACAACTTTCCCAGTTGAGCCTGAAAGTAAGAACCATGGAGGGGAAAGTTAATAAATTCTCATTCCTAAAC
>JAFGLD010000111.1 GCA_016928235.1 Anaerolineae bacterium
AATATTCATATTTAATGCTCGTCTTGGTGCACACGTTCCCGGGTGAATCGCACCTTGCCACGAGAGAGCGACTTGAGGTTGTCTGTTCATATCTTTATCCTAACACATCTCTCTGATCTGTCCAGGAAATGGATAAAGTCGAGTAAAAACGACCCCAAGTTATTGAGAAGATACTCTCGGATTGCCTGAATATAGGCTGATGTTGTGCCTGGGCCGACTCTGCATACCTGGCGTCGTGCTTAATGGGCCTGTTCAGGGCTAGAGAGAATGCGGAAAACAAGTGGTACAGCAGCAGATTGGTGTTATCATTATTTTAGATTGCGTGTGCAATTATGCTGAGTGCTGATAACCAATTATTGGATGAGTAACGGTAACAACTGATAGGTATTTTATTGGAGAGATTTCGATGTTTCAGCATTTTATCAATAGCCTGGCCGAGAACGCTGCCGATATCGTTACGTGGTTGGTAATAATTGGCATATCGGCTCTGTTACTTCTCTACCTACGGGCGCGGTCGCGTCATATCCGGCGGCTGCGCGCGCATCTGAACGGTGAGATGTCGATCCCCGGCCAACTGAAGGATGTGTTGGCCAAAATCTTGAACGTGAATGCCGCCGAGTTCACCACCATTGGCGCGGTGACCTTTGTCGATGTTGCCTGGCATTACAGTATGGCCGACCCACATATCTGGGATCACTTTCAGGGCCCGGCTGCCGATCACATGGCTGATGTGATCCAGAACCTCGATGTGCTCAAGTCCAGTCTAGGCGACCAGGCTCACCATATTTTGGATAATGTTTTGGGATACTTTCAAGGGATGGAGGCGACCCAGGTCTTTCATGATATGATCGATCACTTGTCTGTGGCAGGCAGTGCTGCCGATGCTGCGACTCTGGCGCTCGACGCACCTGCCGATTCTCTGGTCGATTCGCTGAGCCAGGCATCGAATGTTGCCACAACAGGTATCGAGGCCAAGGCCACTGCTGTAGGCGACAGTGGCCTGCTCTTCCACATCCCGATGATCACCCTTGGCTTTGCGACTTACCGCGCCTGGAGACGCGCCCAGAAGGGCGCCGGTCTGGGGCGCAACCTGGAGTTTGCTGCCATCGAAGTTACCACGCGGGCGGGTGGTGGGCTGGTTGGTGGTCAATTGGGTGGCGCGGTTGGCACGGCGGTTGCGCCGGGCGTCGGGACAATTGTTGGTGGAATTGCCGGGGCAGTGGCGGGAGCTATCGGCGGCGCGCTGCTTGGCGAGGAGTTCAAACAGCGGCATATCAAGCAGGCCCAGGACAAATTCAACGCGACACTCGACGAATTGGGCGTCACCTACCTCCAGCATCCGGGCCGTTTCCGCGACCTGACCGATGTCTTCACCGAGCAGGAACGTTCGTATGAGCGTAACCTGCGCTCGATGCAGAGGCGGCTGCTTCATTACCAGTTGCTTCCATGGCGGGTGGCTTGGCCCGATCAGAAGCTGGTTTTGCTGCAAGAGACAGTCAAAATGGCCCGCGAGCGGCTGACAACGCTCAAGAAAGGCACCATCGAAGCAGTCGATCAACTCACTTATATGCGTGATCGCAAGCAGTACCGGCAGATGGGTGTCATCCTATGGAGCGATCCGGCGCTGCGACAGCAGCTCGACTGCGATCCGCGGCTGATTGGCCCCATCGAACAGGCGCATAACCAACTGCTTCACGAGGTTGGCCAGATCGGCGTGAAGACGCAGCGTGCAACAGCGTGAAACAGGAATGCCTTTCTCCAATGGGAACAGAGAACCATTCAATTCTTGCCATTGACACCGCTACCCGCAATATCAGCCTGGCCCTGCTGACCGATCACGAGATCGCCGCTGAGACAACCTGGCGTACATCAGAGAATCATACCATCGAGCTGGCTCCGGCGGTCGATGTGCTGCTTAAGCGAGCGGCTGTTACGCCCGTCGACTTACAGGCCATAGCCGTTACATTGGGGCCGGGATCGTTCACCGGGCTGCGGATCGGGATGGGCTTCGCCAAAGGGCTGGCGCTGGCCTCAGAGGAGAAGATCGCCCTGATCGGCATCTCAACCCTCGATGTGGTGGCCGCGGGTCAGCCACATCCTGACGGCGTGGATCGTCTCTGCGCGGTGGTACAGGCCGGGCGGGGGCGGGTTAGCGCGGGGTTTTACATCTGGCAGCACAATCGCTGGACAGCCACTGAGGAGGAGCCCTTTATTGCTGATTGGGATACTCTGAGCGGGCGTCTGAGCGGACCTGTATTGGCCGGTGGGGAAATCGACCAGGCAGGCAGGGAGCAGCTTGCCGGACCGGACAGTCAGGTGATCGTGTCGAGTGCTGCCCAGTCACTGCGTCGAGCAGGCTTTCTGGCCCTGCTTGCCCAGGAGCGGCTCTCGGCAGGCCGGATCGACGATCCGGCGACGCTGGCACCTATCTATTTGCGTTGAGTGCTTGTTTGCTTGAACGATGAGTTTACATCTCACAGATGACGGCAAAAGCTGAGAGCTAATCGCCAATAACTATCTGCTATTCCAGGAAATTGTGTTCATGTCCGATCCACGTTTACATGTCATCATCCGCCAAATGACTCTCGATGATATCGATCAGGTGGTGATGCTCGATAAACTTGCCTTCCCGTCGCCCTGGCCTGCCCGTACTTACCGGTACGAGATATCGGATAACGAGCATGCGCGTATGTTCGTGTTAGAACCAGGCAATATATCTAAACAGGGTGCCGTCAGTCGACAAATGGGCTGGCTGGATCGACTGCTGGACAGCATCATCGGATCGAGCAATGGCCATTCGGGTCCATTGATAGGATATTCGGGCATGTGGCACATCGCCGACGAGGCCCACATCAGCACCATTGCTGTCCATCCCGATTGGCGATGCCGAAAGCTGGGTGAGCTTCTGGTGTGGAGCATGGTCCGCCAGGCCATTCGCCAACAGGCCCATCAGGTGACGTTGGAAGTACGCGTCAGTAATACACTGGCTCAAAACCTGTACCGGAAATATGGGTTCGAGATACTGGGTACCCGCAAAGGGTATTATCGCGATAACAGCGAAGATGCTTATATGATGGGTGTTACGCGGCTGGACGAAGCTTATCGACAACTCATGATGATTTACGGCCAGGAGCTGGCCCATGTGCTTCGGGTCACAAATCAGTGGTAAGAAGCCTGGTGTGATCTCAACATCATCGGCTCAGGACGACAAAGAAACCGGGGGCTGTCCCATCGAAAACGGTAAACCAGAAAGTTGATGCTCCCCTGATTATTGAGAAGATGCGATTTCTCTCCTATCATTGTGCTAAAATTCGGGATGGTTCATTGAGTTGTGACAAAAGGCGAGATATTTGTGGGCTACGTCAATGCAAAAGAACATGCTTCTCCAAGGCAGCATC
>JAFGLD010000006.1 GCA_016928235.1 Anaerolineae bacterium
CGTCTAGCAGCGTCAATCGGAGAGCGAAACGCCCAACGCAATCCTGACCCAATCGGGGTCAGGGGAAATCGTTGGGGCGAGATGCATGCGTTTGTATGTATTTCAGGAAACAGGCACAATGTGTGCCTCTCCCTTTCTATATATTCTCTTCCGCAGACTCTTCAGATGTCTCTTTCTTGATGATCAACAGCAGCATTGTCACAGGTGTGTGCGCCACGATTCGATGGGATAGTTGGGGTGGCATGTGAACCCATGTCCCGGCACGAGCTTCTTTCTCTTCTCCATCCAGTGTAAGAGTGGCCTCGCCGCTCAAAAAATAGAGAATGGCCGGCAGCGCAGCCGTATGTTCAGATAGTTCCTGCCCTCTGGCAAAATCGAAAAGAATAGCCCTGACATCGGTGGTGTCATACAGTGTCCGGCTCAAGATGCTGTCCGGTGGAACATCAGATGTCAGGCCGGATAATGCTGTGAAGTAGATATAATTGCTCATTGTGATACCTCCCTGAAGAAACGATGATGAGTGGTGTGATGGTTGGTGAGTTATGCACTGCCGCATCGCCGATCAACCATGCCCGGTTGCTGTTTTGTAGCGTATAATGGCGACAAAAGCAAGCCGGCCTGGCTTGCCATGCTCTCGCGCCGGTTTACCCCAACACCCAAACTACAGCGGTTTCTTAGCGGGCATTCCGGGCCGGCGGGGGAACCTCGGCGGGGTGGCGGCAATCTTCTCGATATCGACCAGATAGTGAGTCTCGGCAACAGTGGGCAGCTCGATGGGGGTGAGCTGGATGATGTGCCCGCCCAGGACGGTGATGGCATGCTGAGCATCAGCGACTTCCTGGGCTGCGCTTTCGCCTTTCAGAGCCAGACAGTGCCCACCGATCTTGCACAAAGGGAGAAGGTATTCGGCCAGCGAGGCCATCCCGGCGACAGCCCGGGCCAGTACCCAGTCATACTTTTCACGATGCTCCACTGCCTGGCCAAGCGTCTCGGCTCGCTCGTTGATCAACGTAACGCCGTCCAGCTTCAACACGTGGGTGATATGTTCCAGGAAGGCCACCTTCTTGCCGGTCGATTCCAATAAAGTCATCTTGACACCGGGACAGAGAATCCTGATCGGCAGGCCAGGGAAGCCCGCGCCGCTGCCTACATCGATGACCCGGAGGCCTGACAGGGGTGGCCTCATGATCAGCAAACAGGCCAGCGAATCGGCAAAGTGACGCACCTCGATGGCTTGGGGATCGATGATGGCAGTCAGGTTGAACCGCTCGTTCCACTCCCGAAGCTCGTCAGAATACCGCTGAAAGGCTGCCTGCTGACCCGTACTGAGTGTCAGTCCCAACAGCTCGGCCATGATCTGGTCGAGATGTTCCACAGTGGACTACTGCTTACCGGTGATATATGGCATCTCGCGCAGTGTATCGACCTGTATGCCCAGGCCACGGACTATCTTGCCCATCATCATGCGCGAGTAAGCGTTATAGACTAGAAAGGTTGCCACGCAGATCAACACAGAAGTCAACAGGCTGCGCCCAGCGTTACTTTGAACTGCACCACCTGCCAGGAGAAATAGCCAGACTGCCGCAGCCAGAGACAAGCTGTTCACCGCGGCAACAAAAAGCTGGTATGTTCCGGTCGGACCCAGCCACACTGTCCAGCCAAATAGCCGGCTGCCCAGTCCGGGCATCGTGTTTTTATGAGGGGCAAGAAAGGCGCGATATACATCAGGCATTGGTACTTTCAGGGTTTCGATCAAATGCCTGCGGACAGCATCGATCCCCTGGGCATAGCGAGACATGTGCGCGTAACGCCCAGTGAGAGCCGATAGGTACACAGAGCCTATCGTAGTGGCGAATACCAGCAAACCGCTAATCAGGAATGGAGAGGCGTTAGACGGACTCAGTTGCAAGATCAGAACGATGGCCCCTCCGACAGTGGTTACCAGTGTCAGGTAGAAGTTGAAGATACTCTGTGCGCCGGCTTCGGCCTGCGAATACAGCTCTCGGAGTGCATCGTATTCTTTCATGATCACATCGAGCACCTTGTCATCTATCTGCACCGGCAGCTCCGGCTTCGGTTGAACCGTCGATTGCCTGGCTTTGGCCATCGAATATTCCTTTCCCGGTTGAGAACGCTTCTAATCCCATTTGCGATTCTGTTTTCGCGGTCTGGGGCACAGGCTGGCGATCAGAGATCGCCTTTGTCAATGAGTGTGCTTTATAATCGTCGATCAGGATATCTCGTCTTTATCTTCCTCATCATCGTCGGTGGCCCGCGACAGCATATCGAAGTAAAACGGCTCGCCGCGACGGATGAAAGCAGACAGCCGTGACCAGACCCAGTACTCATCGTCCAGGTCAACGGGGCGAGACAGCCCAAAGGCTTTCAGGAGATCCAGGCGGTAAAGGTCAAAGCCCTGCGCAACCGAGATTCCCATCAAGCGAATATAGTTGACGCCGGCATGATAAAACCCCAGGAAAAAGACCAGGCAGATCAGGGCCATCACAAACATGCCTGCTTGTAAGCGCAGCACACCAAAGATCAGCCCTTCCAAGACCAGGATCCCCATCACCATTGCCAGGTGGGTAACCACATCGATGAGCAGTTTCAAGTTGTCGATTTGAGTCAAAAGTGCCGGGTTCTCTTTAGAGAGGATCATACGGATGTATGGCCAGAAGACGACGCTGTCCATCCCATAACGGGTCAGCGGATATTCCTCCATGACTGCCCAGGCATTCCCGTACAGGGTAGGGGCCAGACGATCGCGGCTATAAGGCAGTGCCTGAACCGGTTCTTTCTTCTCTTTCTGGGTATGAAGGCTATTCAGCCCTTCCTCCAGAGCAAAACGCGCATCGAAGTTCTGCTCACCGGTTTCCTCGGCTTCCTGCAAGAGAGCCAGACGCTCGGCCCGCCGGGCAGCGATCGGGCCGTAGTGTTGGTTATAGTGCTGTTTGTGCCGCAGGAAGAACGGAAAGAGAATGGCCTTCATGCTTGGCATCTGACCTTCGAACAGCTTGATAACGAACAGGTTGAGTGGTATGAGCACCAATGCCAGCCCCAATGACAGCACGATGGTAGTCAGGAGTTCACCGGAGAACAGGCCTAACCAGGGTGATGTTACCATCGGAAAGAAGTTCCAGATCACTGCTTCATCACCGGCATAGGGCGGCGCGAAGATGATATACTGGTTGATTGCCACTCCGACAATGATCGGCAAGAAACCGGCAAAGAAAAAGCTGCGTCCCAGCTGGTTAATCAAGCCTTCGACGAAATCGGTCAGGTCATCCATCAATGCCTCCCCATGATTGATTGATCTTAATCGATTGGCAGTTGGCTCAAACAGCTAATCGCCAATCACAAAAAACTTCGAAGACCAAACTCACCTGTTATTTCTTCTTCTTTTTCTTCGATTCCATTGCTTGTTTGCGGCGCTTGCTCATCATGCCTTTCTCCGGCAAAGTAGCATATGCCCCGGCCAGGCTGACCAGCCCGACATCCATAGGCCCGCTCCGCGTCCCCTGGGTATCGATAATTCCCTTAAAATCACCATCGGCCAGGATAACCACCACGCCGTTTTTTGTCCGATAGGCACGTTCTCTGACTGTATCCAGCGTCTCTTTTTCCTGATCGGCAACCACCTCTACTTTAGACAGCACCGTACCGACCAGATCGACGAGGCAACAACCAAGCAGCACGGAACGTCTTGTTTCATCGGCCTCTCTGATCCGAACTGCCAGATCGGAGAAACGGGCGACAGCATAGCCACCGTCGCGCAAATCGGTTACGATGTGCCACCAATCATACCCCTTCTCATTACGCAAAGCGGTAGCAGCCTCCACAACGGTCTCGTCATCGTACATTAGGATACAGCGATACTTAGCGATTTCTTGATCGGGAATACCTGTCATGCCCTTTGCTCCTCACATCCCAAGGTAAACAATACCGACATCTTATCATCAAACAAAATAGATGCACAATGTGGCAGCCGGCGCCGATGTGCTCAATAGCCATACGATTGGAGTGTGTCTCCCAATACATACACGCGCCGATCAAGTGAGACCAACCGATAGATGACTTTAGGATCCATGCCAACCAGCAGGCGTGTACGTTCCAGACCGGTATCCGGTTCCAGACCGCTCAGAAAGACTTCACCCGAGTCAAAATTTTTGACGATTGTCCACAATGCCTCGTTGCCAACTATCAGGGGATCGGCGAGCAGGCCACCCAACGCATTCCAGACCAGTTGTCCGGAGAGACCGTCGAGGCTTACGACACCTGGGCGGAAGCCTGTTTGCGCCGATGGGGCGGGTGCCGCATAGAGCAGATTGCCTCGTGTGCTTATGCCTGCTTCGGATGACGCGCTGAAACCGATGGTCCATTTGACGGTGCCCTCAGTGGTATCGAGCCCCAATATCTGGCTGCCGGCCATCACATAGACGCCTTCCGGGCCAACCGTTATCTGGTCAAGCTGGGCAAGCTCCGGATGAGCCCACTGCCACAATTGATCGCCCGTGCGCAGATCGTAACAGCCGACTGTATCGATCCCCTTTGGATCGGTGAGGAGGACATACATGCGTGTCCCATCGTGAGTGAGCTGGCGGTAGCCGGTCTCACCGCTTTTGACGCGCCACAGTCGCTGACCGGTAAACATCTCGTAGGCAGCCATCTCATTATCCTTGAATCCCTGTGGCCACCTGCCGATCACCACCAACCCCGGCCCAGGCGCAATCGTAGCACTGTAGTAGTGCCGCGAATCGAGCTGGGGCAATGACCACAGCTCGTTGGCTTGCGTGTCAAAGACAACCAATCTCGCGCGTGACTCGGCTAATCCTGTCTCGGCGTCAATCCCGACTTCGCGGATCGCCGCGACCATTGCTACAATCCCATCTGTGTAAACCTCTCCCCACGTATCGCCTTGCAGGATGCCTGACCATAAATACGCGCCGCCCTCCAGTTTGCCTGTATCGGCAGTCATCCAGACAAAACGCCCATCGGAAGCTATGACAGCCAAACGGTTGGGAGTGGCCGCCAACCCCGAAGGACGGGAATTTTCACCCCATTCCCATAACAGGTGAGTCGTTTCGAGCCCCTGTGCCGGCAGATCGGGCGTTGGAGAAGGTGTCTCAACTACAAGAGGATCTTCCGTGACAGGCATTTCAGGAACCGGAGTAACCGTCGGTAGAGGCACAGCCATAGCCGGCATGGTCACCAACAAAGGACGTGGAAAAGACTCCGGAGTGGCCGATTCACACCCGCTCAACAAAGCGAATACAAGCATAAGCCCGCCCAATGTCCACCCTTTATGGGAAGAGACAGGTTGCTTAAGAACAAATAACTTCATATCAACTCAACCTTAGTAGCCGCATTGACTTCATGCAAAGGCAACAAACTGCCCAATTGATCATTGTGGCAAACAGATAGATGCATTCTAGCCGGTTTGTCGGAATTGCCAAGTTGTTCTCCCGTGACATGCTTGTTATTACTCGATGATCAAGTTTTTAACATTGACGGGTGAGCAGTTTAAAATCACAGTCCACAGATCGTAGATTGTGAGGAATGTATGGCTAAACCTATCGATGTTGCCGCTGGACTGTGACCATCCATACGCAGGAGCACAATCATTACTGCGCGATAAAAAACTGTTCACTACAATTGTTGTCCAATCATCAAGCCCTGAAAGCTGATTACCTGAATGAGGCGGACCAAAAACCTGATCATTGAGTGTCACCTTTTGATCTTCACTCCTGAAACACCAGATTGTGATACACCGCCACTTCGCCGGCTATAAAGACAGGTTCCCGGCTTTCCAATGCATCGATGATCGGGGCCAGGCCGGGAACATGGATTGTCCCCCAGTTACGCCACAGATTATCGATCACCACGTAGCGGGCCTCGGTAAAACGTGGATCGAAGACAAAGCGTTCGGAAGGGATGTCGGCAGGCAGGTGAGGCGTCGCTTGACCGGCGGCAGCAATCGCCATCTGGAAATCGGCTGCCTGGGCATCAAGCAGCCAGGCGGTGGCCGGTGAGGCGATCACGACATCGGTAGGATCTGTATGGGCGTTGACAAAATCGGCGGCCCGGTGAGCATCGTTGGCGTCGACAAGGAAGGGGTCGATGGGCGTTCTGAAGCCCTCCCGGATGGCATCGAACGTTCCGATCAAACTGTTCCATAATGGGAACACGATGATTAGCAGGCTCAGACCGGCAGTGACATTCAGCAGGCCGGTATGCGGGCGATGATCGGGCAGCCACCGCGTGAGCACAAAGAGCAGACTTTCGCGAGCAACCCGGAACACATGTGGTACACCATGCCAGACCAGCGATGCGATTCCCAGTGCCACAAAAGGGAGCAACGGAATGGTGTAGTAGGCGCTCAGGTTGAACAGCGCCACAACACGTCCCAAAGCCACGATTGGGAACAGAAACATCAGCAGGCAAATGCCCCGGAGGCGAGCTGGTCGCAGCATGAACAGGCCGATCAATGCCGGCGCCATCCGGACATCGTGCTCCAAAAGCATCGCCGCATTCTGGCCTACGTTGGCGATCTGTTCGGCAAGAGATAAACCACTTAACCGCGAGAAGACATATCGACAATCGAACCAGAAAGCCTGTGGTGCGCTAAGAAGCATCGCAGCCGCGGTAAAGCCCGGTGGGATCGCTATCAAGAGCAGTCCCCATAGAACATCTCGCCGGCGATGCAGCGAGACGACCAGCAGCGCGGGGACAGACAACACCAACATCCATAAGTCGGATGCCGCGCCCAGGCCAATCGATAGACAGGCCAGCGCCAGCCAGCGCCGCCGAGATGGCTCAAGGCCGTCCGAACAGCTTCCAATTGCCAATCCCAGGCAGGCAAGCAGCACCAACGGTGTCAGCAGGTTGTAGCTAAACCCAAAGCGGCTGTAGAGAACGGCCTGTGGGTAAATGGCCAGCATCAACGCTGCTGTCAGCGCCAGGGAATTGCATCGGCCGGCCCGGCGCACAAGACTGTACAGCATCACAATCGAGATGATACCTAACCCACCCGTCAGGGCTCTCAAGGTGAGCATCCCATCGCCTCCCAGCCGCAGCAGCCCGGCCAATAGCAGATCAAAGAGAGGAAGCCGGGAAAACAACAGCATCGATTGACCAACAGCCAGGTACTGCACCCGCCCATCTAAAAGTTTCTGAGCGATATCGAGATGGACGCATTCGTCGGTGTACCAACCGGGGTTGGCGTCGACATTGACAAACCGAAGATAAGCTGCCAGCGCCAGGATAGCGGCCAGGGCAGCAGCTTCGAGGTAAACGGCTACCGATCGAGATGAAAGCCCTATGATGGTTGAGCTGATTCTGGCCGCTATGCCTAACATCGCAGTGTTGCGATCAGGCGCTGGGGCGATAGCAGCATGTCCAATGCATCGAGGATGGAAGGCGCAATAATTTGAGCAGCTTGCAAAGCGTCGATGCTCAACCCCTCCGGCCCCATGATGGCAATACTCACGGCAGCAATGCGCAGCATCTCGGCATCGTTGGCGCCATTGCCGATTGCCACCACATGCTCCCGATCCAACTGCTCGACAAAGTCAGCTTTCTGGCGGGCCTCATTGCCGGGAGTAATGAGCCTGGACACCAGGCCCAGCTCGGCATCAATAGATGCCTGCCTACCGTGAGTGTCGGCAGTCAGCAGATGGACTTCGAGATGCTCGCTCAGCGTATCGAGCCGACCAGCCACCCCCTCGATCAACCGGCCGTCGACGGCCAATGTCCCATTGACATCGAAGACAGTATGATACAACATAAAATCGCCCCTGCCGGGGATAGATAGAGATAACATCTACAACCCCTCAAATCGAGAAGCCAGACCGGGCAGCCGGGCCAGATCGGTGGGAGACAGCAGCGTAGGCGCCTTGATCGGCGGCTGCCGGTTTGGATGCACGAGCAGACAATAGCCCGGCTCAGCCTGTGCTAACGCTTCCATTCTTTCCCATCTGAAGCCATCGAGCCCTACTTGCCCCAGCTCATCCGGGCCAAGCACCACGCCAATGACCTGCTCCAGCCCGGCGGCATCTACCATTCCCCAGAGCAATGACGCTGATAGAGATGGGGAAAGAATCCCCAGGTTCACACCCAGTTCGGACAGGCCGCGCAGACCTTCAACGGCGCCAGGATGCCAGACCTGGCAGTTCCGGCCCATCTCTCTAGGTAGTTGATCGAGATGTAGCGGCATGGCATCGATGTCCGGTAGCGGACGGCCGGTTAATCGGAACAGCGCGCGTGCCACTCGCCAGCGGCCTTCCCGCCACTGTTCAACCGAATCTTCGGCGTCCAGGTTGAGATCGACCCAGTAGCTTTCCCAATCCTTAAGAATCTGTTGATAAGCATCGCTCCATCCCTGGATCGAGCCGCCAAAATGTGAAAGCATGACCATTGCTGTTGCATGTGGCATCTCCCGAGCTAACGTCTGGCGATCAAATAGTACTTCGTCGCTGATTAACAGCATGAATGGTGATTCGAGCATAGCGGACCTACCAATTGGTGAATTCAGGATGTCCGGCCTCAGTGCGTGGACTCTCGACAATACCGTGGCGGTCAGGTGACAGTCTCATCAGGCCTTGCAGTCAGTTTAAGTGAAAAGCCGTTGTCAGGCAAGACCATCATTCATTTCTGCAACATCTATATTGACCTTTCTTCATGTTAATCCATCTTCACCCAAAAGGAACACAGAGCAACATCGCTCTGTGTTCCTTTTAGTGAAAACTCCTGCAACCTGACGCAGCACCCGACCTGCCGGCTGCTCGATCAGTCTGAGGCTTATCGTCGTGCTGTCATCAAAAAGATGGCCTAGCGTTGTAATGGCTTGCTACGTGTCTGATGCGTGGAACGAATACTCAAGCCCCGCATAGTAGAGTTAAGCACCCGTATCATCAACTTCAAAGAACCAAACTCGATCATGTCTCCGCTACGCAGACGATATTTTCGACCGGGCTGTAAGTACTTGCCGCCAATCCATGTTCCATTGGCGCTATCCAGATCGATCAGGCATAGCCCTTCATCAGTCGGCACCAGGACAGCATGGCGACGCGACACGCCATGAGATTGTGCTTCATAGGGGGACAGATCGAGATCGGGCTGTGTACTGCTGTCCGGATCGGAACGACCTATTGTAGCCAATCCTAAAATATCCAGCCCGACGTACTCGGGCTCAGCAACATTGACAGTCTGAAACAATATCTGCCAGGGTGTATTGGTTGTCTTCTCTTCGACCAGATCTTCGAGAGATCCTACATATACATCGCCCATCTCTTCAGGCTTTGCACAATCGGCAAAGAATTGCGACATTCTTTGAGTCAGCAACATACCGGGGGATGATTTTGATTTTCTATCTTGCACCTTGCGATTCTCGGCAAGGCCATCTGCCGGCACATACCCACTACGATTAAAGCTACCAGATATACTCATGTCCACCATTCCAATAATCAGCTTCACCAAAGGACCGCACATATACTATTTTACGATAATTAGAGGAGAATATTTGTGAATTTTTATAAATTCGGGGAATACTCCGTCTTGCCAGTCGGCTCTCTAAAATCTGATATAATCACTGGCTATGAAAACACATCTACTTTTTCAATCCATCCGTCGACGTTCAAACCCTGGGGGCATTCTGATCGGCGTCCTGACCGTGTGGGCATGCATGTGTGTCCAATTACCCATAGTCCAAACGCCTGTTGCCACGGTGGGGCCAATAGAGATAGTATCCCCAACACCGGCAATTACGCCTACTCTAAACTCGGAGAAGGAATCGTTGTATTCGCCGGATATCCCTGTTTCTTCTGATACGCTGGATGCCATTGCCGCTGCCGAGAGTCTGCCACGAGATCTCTACGATCTGGCTCAACGTTTCAAAGGCGCCTCGGATCTGCCCATAGACACTGTCGAGCCTCCAACCTATGACATCGATAGCCTGGATACCTTCTGGGTCCATAATGACGATACAGAGAAATACCACCAGGTTACGGCACAGCTTGTTTACATGACCGAACATGTAGCGATGTGGGTCGAGAAAGATGTCTATTATGATCGTGATGTGCTTATAGCAGCAGCAAATCGATTTGAAGAAGAAACCTACCCTACCAATCACGATTATTTTGGCACCGAGGCATCTCCTGGGATCGACGGGGATGTTCGCCTGCATATTCTGCATTCTGCCCAGTTAGGTGGCGGCGTGATGGGATATTTTTACAGTCCCAGCCAATATCCGGTGAGCGTTTTTCCATACTCCAACGAGCGTGAGATATTCTACATTAGCATCAATGCGCTAATGTGGGGCGAAGATTACTATAGCAGTGTACTGGCCCACGAATTCCAGCACATGATTACCTGGAATATCGATCGGAATGAAGACGGCTGGCTCGATGAAGGACAGAGTGAGTTAGCATCCTTCGTGAATGGCTATGGCCCTTCAGATAAAGTGCCTATGTTCTTCCAAAACCCCAATCTTCAATTAAACACCTGGCCGGAAGACGGCAATTCAGGGCCTCATTATGGGGCTTCCTATCTCTTTGTGACCTACTTCTTGGATCGCTTTGGGGTGGAGGCAGTTCGCACATTGGCAGCTGAACCGGCCAACGGATTGGATGCGGTAGATAATGTTCTCAAGTCAATGGGGCTGGACACAGGCGCCGATCAGTACTTCGGTGAGTGGGTAATCGCCAACTGGCTGCAGGATCCGAATGTGCCGCCAGGAATTTATGGTTATACCAGTGAGCAAAATCTGTACACGCCGGGAATCGCGCAGAAATTCAAGGAATACCCTGTCCCGCTCACATCACTTCGCGTCCATCAATATGGTACTGACTACATCAACCTGCATGGGCCCGCCCAGCTGACTATCCAATTTGAGGGTATGACACAAACCAGAGTTGTCCCGGCTAACACAGCCGATACTGACAATGATTCGTCCACACCCGACTCATTTGTGTGGTGGTCTAACCGGGGTGATCAAAGCAATATGACCCTGACCCGCCCAATTGATCTGACTGGCGTATCTGATGCGCAGCTTGAATTCGATTTCTGGTATTGGATTGAGGAAGGTTGGGATTATGGTTTCGTCACCGTATCGACGGATGGCGGGCAAACATGGACCATCCCAGAGGGGCTCTATACAACCAATCTGAATCCACGAGGCAATGCTTATGGGCCAGGATACACCGGGCGAAGCTTCGATCAACCCGACGCCAATGCCGAAGGCTGGCTGCATGAGAGAATCGACCTGGGTGCCTATGCAGGGAATGAGATTCTCTTACGCTTCGAGATGATCACCGATGATGCCGTCAACCAACCCGGCATGGTGATCGATAATATTTGCATTGCCGCAATAGATTTTTGTGATGACGTCGAATCTGGAGCAGGTCAATGGGAGTCGCAGGGTTTTGTTCGCCATAACAACATTCTACCCCAGCGTTTCCTGGTTCAACTCATCGTGCCGGCCGATGACGGCACGGTGGCAGTGCTCCCATTCCCGCTTGATGAAGCCAACCGTGGCCAGGTTACCATTGAGGTTAGCGATCGGGCGCCGGCTACTCTGGTTATCTCAGGCCTGACACGCTACACAACCGAAGTCGCAGAGTATCAGATCGAGATCGACACGCTCCATGACACGCCATAAGAACAACACCATGGCACCTTAGGCAGCTAGAAACAATAACCTTTGCAAGTTCCCTTTGTTCGCTGTCGGCAAAGTTGCAGATCCTAGCGGATCGAGACTGAGCCGATGCCTACGCTGACTTTGATGTCCGCCTTGTTGGCTGCGTTTGCGTAATCAGGCGACTCGTAGATCCCTTCCCTTCGGGGAAATCGCTCGGAGTTTATTTTGATATCAGAGATGGCGCTGTCGGAGCTGATGCGAGCAGCTACACCTTGCGGGACATGAATATCGATCGATGCCGCGCCTGCCTCGATATTGACACGAGTGTGGCCTGCTCCGGCGGGAAGCCGCAGGTCTGTTGAGCTGGCTCCGGTATGCAGATTAAGATCAGTGACACGCAGCCCGGTCAGATCAAGCTGTGCCTCTGCTGCTCCGATCTCCAGCGCGAGATCGAGAGCTATGCTGTTGCTCAGGTCAACTGACCATTGGCGATCTCCTGATGACCAGTTGAACGGAAAGCTGATCAACGTAGGCATACTCAATTGGACATCGAGGACTGCGTCTTTATGCCTGATCTTATGTTCCACGCCATCACCGAACATTCCGGACAACAGCTCACCTGCTCGGGCGCCGGATCGAAGGGTCATACGCCCGGCCCCATAGCTGAATCGCAATCGGGCCTTTTCGGCGCCCTCCAGCGGTATCGATAGCGACCTGGTCTCAGTAGCACGTGTGCCGATGACACTACCGAACAGGATCGATATGCCCAGCGCGATCAGCACCACCGGCACGACAATCGACCAAATATTGTCTACATCGATGATCCCCAAGTTGTTTAGAAGCCATAAGATCCCAATGGCGATCAAAATCATAGGCCAGAACAGATGACTGCGCCTCATTGCTCATTCTCCCTATTAAATAGTTGTGAACCTGACATCTTCCCTCATTATACGCAGCAATTCTGTTTGCGTCTCAGTCGACGGCAAGTAGTGTCTCTATGCCGGATACTACCTGCTGCCGTCTTATAAGTGACACCCTGCGTGATGAACTGTGATGTTAGGCACTGGCCCAACTAGTCGATTGTCTATTACAAATAGGATAAAGATATAAACAACCGTGTCCGGCTGATCCGGACAGGATGTCGAAGGGAGAATTGGGTGGCAAAAGGGACTATCATCATCGAGCAGGATCGCTGCAAGGGATGTGCTCTGTGTCTGTCCGTCTGTCCGCAAAGCCTGATCGGTATGACCGACGACATTCTGAATGTCCGAGGATATCACCCTGCCAGGCTGGTTGATTCGGAGGGCAGGTGTACAGGTTGTGCTATCTGTGCCGTTATCTGTCCTGATGTGTGTATTACGGTGTATCGTGAAGCGCGCTCATGAACCAATCTGATGAATCGAGAAAGGCTCCTTGATGACCAAGGAAATGCTTAAAGGCAATGAGGCCATCGCTGAGGCTGCTGTGCGCGTTGGCCTGGAAGCTTATTTCGGATACCCCATTACGCCTCAAACTGAGCTGTTGGAGTATTTGTCCCGGCGTATGGTAGAGTTGGGGCGTGTCTTTCTCCAGGCTGAGAGCGAAGTCGCAGCCGTGAACATGGTTTACGGGGCTGCTTGCGCCGGCGTTCGTGTGATGTCTTCATCCTCTAGCCCTGGCTTTAGTTTGATGCAAGAAGGGTTGTCTTATATTGCCGGCTCGGAGCTGCCCTGTGTCGTCGTGGATGTCATGCGCGGCGGCCCCGGATTGGGCAACATCTTGCCATCACAAGGCGATTACTTCCAGGTGACGCGATCGGCCGGTCATGGCGATTTTCACCCGATCGTGTTGGCGCCGGCGTCGGTGCAGGAAGCTATCGACTTCACAGTGCTTGGCTTTGAGCTGGCCGACCGTTACCGCCACATTGTGATCATCGCGCTGGACGGTCAGGTTGGGCAGATGATGGAACCTGCCGAACTGCCACCAATGGGTGAAATCGCCCAAGCGCGGCCGGATTGGGCGTTAACCGGCGCGGAAGGCAGGTCTAAGAACGTCATCACCTCTCTCTACCTGGTTGGTGAGCAAGAAGAAGCTTACAACATCAAGATTCAGAACAAGCTCAAAGAAATCAAGCTGGCCGAGCAACGTTGGTTTGAATACGCGACGGATGATGCCAAGTTGTTGGTTGTAGGCTATGGGACTGCCGGACGCATCGCTTACTCTGCTGTCCAGTCGGCCAGGGAAGAGGGGATGAAGGTCGGGTTGCTGCGACCTCAAACGCTGTGGCCTTTCCCGGAGGATCGAGTTTCATCGCTGGCTGATCAGGCGGATAGCTGCCTGGTAGTCGAGATGAATGCCGGGCAGATGATCGAGGATGTTCGCCTGGCCATTGGCGGGCAGATTCCGGTTAGTTTTTATGGGCGGATGGGTGGCATTGTCCCAATGCCCGATGAGATTCTGGCGGCCATCACGCAGGAATACGAGCGTCTATTGGCACACCAATCAATCGAACTGAATTGTTGATCGAGGAGGGTACAACTTGACGATGATTGCATTGACTCCTCCGGCGAACATGGAGCCGGTCTACCAGCGCCCCGAATCGCTGGCGCAGGCTCACACTCACTATTGTCCCGGCTGTACGCATGGCATTGCCCATCGCTTACTGGCTGAGGCAATCGATGGGCTTGGGATTCGTGAACGAGCTATTCTGGTTGCTCCGGTGGGATGCGCCGTCTTCGCCTATAATTACTTCGAGGTCGATGCCTGTGAGGCGGCTCATGGCCGCGCGCCCGCTATGGCGACCGGCCTCAAGCGTGTACAGCCTGAGAACATCGTAATTACCTACCAGGGCGATGGTGACCTGGCCTCGATTGGCATCGCCGAGATCCTCCACGCAGCTGCACGGGGGGAGAATATCACCACGATCTTTATCAATAACGCGATCTATGGCATGACGGGCGGGCAGATGGCTCCTACATCTCTGCCGGGGCAGAAGACAACTTCTTCTCCGCTTGGCAGGAATGTCGATGTGGCAGGGTTTCCGCTCAAGGTATGCGAGATCCTGGCTCAGCTGGATGGGGCAGCCTATATCGTGCGTCGCTCGTTGCATGACGTGAAGAATATCCGCAAAGCCAAAAAAGCCATCGTGACAGCCATCGAGACACAAATCAATGGGCTCGGCTTCAGCCTGGTCGAGCTGCTTTCGAGCTGCCCGACCAATTGGGGCCTTACTCCCCAGCAAGCGTTGAGCTGGATCGAGACAAATATGATCCCCCACTATAAGTTAGGGGATTATAAGGTCCTGGACGAGGTGGCCAATCTGGAAAAGAATCGATAGGTGGAAGCAGATGCAACAAGAATGCTTGTTTTCCGGTTTTGGGGGACAGGGGGTGATGTTTGCAGGTCAGTTGTTGGCCTACGCGGCCATGAGTGAGGGGTTTCATGTGACCTGGATTCCTTCCTATGGCCCGGAAATGCGAGGTGGGACTGCTCACTGCTTTGTGGTAATCAGCGATCAGCCGATTGGCTCGCCCATGGTCAAACATCCACAAGCTGCTGTGGTTTTTAACCAGCCCTCGTACGAAAAGTACGAGCCTTTAGTTGCCACTGGGGGACTGCTGGCTTTCGATTCATCAGTGATTTCGGCTTCCGGCTTACGCGCCGATATCACCGATCTGGCTGTTCCGGCTGCCAGGGTAGCCGAGGAGTTGGGAAATATACGGTTGGCCAATGTTGTCATGTTAGGAGCGATGCTCACCGCTCGTCCGATCATGTCACTGAAATCCATCGAAAGCATGCTGGATGAGCATATTCCACCCCATCGGCGCGACCTGCTGGGGGCTAATATCGATGCTCTTCGCAAAGGGGCTGCCTTAGCTGCCGATTATGTCGGCTCCTGATCGGGGCGGATTCAGGATCTGGCGGCTCTTGCTGGGGCATCTTTTGCTTCCCGGTGCTCATCATTATGATCACTTACTGATCGATCATTGCTAATTGCGGCTTAATGGCGCCACCACTTCATCAATGTTGTGTTTGACCGCATAGGCAGCGGCCTCGGCGCGGTTGGCTGCGCCAATTTTAGCCAGGACGTTGCTGACATAGTTCCGGACAGTTCCTTCACCCAGATACAATTTAACGGCGATCTGGCGATTGGTCAATCCTTCGGAAACCAACGCAAGCACAGCCAACTCTTGCGGTGTCAGGTTCGAAAAGGCTGCCGCGTGTTGGGCCTTATTGATGTTGCGCATTTCCGCGAACACCGTCTTGGTCATTGCCGGGTCTAACATGGCTTCGCCCCGGCTGACACGCTCGATGGCGCGCACCAACTCATTGTCGCCTATTCGCTTGAGGACATATCCTGCTGCTCCAGCCTGGATAGCTGCAAAAAGCAGCTCATCCTCGGCGTAGGAAGTGAGCATGATCACCTGGCAATCTCCGACAGAATCAACGATTTGCCGGCAGGCCTCAATTCCGGAGAGGCCCGGCATTCGGATATCTAATACGGCTACATCGGGTCTGACCTCTTTGGCCTTGGCGATGGCGCCTTCTCCCGTGTCTGCCTCGGCGACAACTCGAAAATTCTCCTGTTGTTCTAACAAAGCCCGCAGCCCTGCTCGAACGACAGCGTGATCATCAGCGATGAGGATTCGTACAATCTTGGCCATGCTGCACCTGTTCTTGTGACTTCTTGTCAATTTGATACCACTCTTATCTCAAAAGTGGTACATTTATAGTACCGTTATTTTAGCATACCCGGTGTGCGCAATCCATTGTAATCGACATATTGGTAACTGCATGAACAACGTCTTAGACCATCTCAAAGAGATCGTTTCAGATGTCACGACTGCTGCTGAAGCAGGAACTTTAGAACAGGTCTTGGAAAATATTGCCGAGGTATCGCGCAAGTTAGTTCAGGCCCGCTATGCGGCGCTTGGTGTGCCGGATAGTGATGGCAGCCTCCAATACTTTAAGACTGCCGGAATAACACCCGAGGAAGCGCAGAGAATCGCCCATCTCCCTAAGGGAGATGGGCTTTTGGGTGTGCTTATGCGAGAGCACAAGGCATTGCGGCTTGAACGTATGCAGGATGATGAGCGTGCTGCCGGTTTTTGTGAAGGGCACCCGGTGATGACCAGCTTGCTGGGTGTTCCTATCCAGGCCGGTGAGCGGCTTTTTGGAATTTTATACCTGTGTGATCGTATTGATGGCCGGCCTTTCAGCGAGGAAGATGAGGCATTGATCGAGATAGTTGCCGGTTATGCTGCCCTGGCCATCGCGGGATCTCATCTCCGGGAGCAGCAGAGACGCCTGACTCTGCTTGAGGAACGTGAGCGAATCAGCATGGAGCTGCACGACGGCGTGATCCAGTCACTCTATGCCATTGGGATGAGCCTTGAATTGGCTCGCACGGCAGAGACTTCACAGGATATTGTTTATGCTAAGGCGGTTAGCGGGCTGAATGTGGTTATTGAAGATATCCGCCGGTATATCATGAATTTGAATACGGACGATCGGCAGCCATCGACTATTCGAGACTGTTTGCGGGAAATGATCACGCGACTGCATATCCCGCAATCCCTCAATGTCGAGATCGAAGCACCTGATAGCTATCCTCCGTTTACCGGTATGACCTTTGAGGCAGTTTGCCGAATTGTTCATGAAGCCGTCAGTAATGTTATTCGCCACTCTGATGCCCATAACCTGGCAATCAGCGTCCATGAAAATGCAAAGACATTCCAGGTTGTGATTGCCGATGATGGGAAGGGTTTTGTTGTCGATCGAACTGATAGCCGGAAAGGGTTAGGTCTACACAACATTCAGCAGCGAGTGTTAGTGTATGGAGGACAGGTTGAAATTAACACAGCGCCAGGACAGGGCACCCGGCTGATCATTACGCTTCCCGTTTAGTACAACCGGGCACAAATAGACCAGGGGATGTGGACGGAAGGCCGCGCTGTATGACCCGAACAACCCGGCGTGATTGGCCGGGTAGAGCAGCTCATGTTCAGCGCCGCGTCATGTCATCGCCGATTCAGCCTGCCGAGGGTGCCTGAGCCCACCGCTCAGCGCCATCGCCCCGCCGGGCCACCCGCCCAACGCACTGATCAAGATGCCTACCCCCAGCGCAATGCCGATCATCCTGCTCAGCTGGCTGCCCGCGCGGATAAAATGGGTCAACGCAGAAATCCGTGAGAAAAAGGGGGAGGAAGGGGTAAAATGCAGGTAAACTGAACACTGGAGACATACACAAAAATGTACCTACAATTAATGCAGTGATTGAGGAATGGTTGGACTTGGGACAAAATGCCAATGAAAAATCACGACTTTCATTGGCAGAACACACAGCAACAGACAGAAAAGAGCATTGTCCAAGACCAAAGCAAGGAATTATGGCTCTACAGAGATTTGAGGGGATGATTGAGTTCTTGCCTCATTTTCTACCCATCAATTGCTCGAAATTGAGTGTGGGTGTACGTAAGGGGTGGGGGGAGTGACAAAACACCAAATCCGTGGTGAATTTTTAGTAATGAAATCAAAAGAGGAGCCAAGAGTCGATGTTTCGTCTGAGCAATGCCCCAAAGTATCTTCTCAATAACTTGGGATAGTTCTTGCTTTTCCGACCGTCGATCTGTGATTTGTGCCTGAAAACTGATCGCTGATCACCAGTAATTAGCTTGAAGTTGCCCCCCAGATTATCGAGAAGATACGCCGGCGCCGTGGGGGTGAGGCCAAACGGCGATCCTTACACACGCTATTGCTGCCATACTGCTGCCATACTCCTACCATACTCCTACCATACTCATGGTCTCTCCACTCCATGTCCTGTCCCCTTCCGCCCATCCTGGGCATCTTAAGCAATCATTCAAGGAACGTAACTATTCAGCGGTTAGCGATTAGCTATTAGCTGTTAGCTGTAAACTAAAACTCGTCACCCATCACCCATAACTCATCACTCGTCACCCATCACGCAAAACTGTCAAGCAGCCGGCACCAATAACTGAATAGTTACCGAGGAACAATGTCTCTGTCACGACGTTTTGACGCATAAAAAAGCATTGAAGAACGTGACTCTACCCGAAGATACGCCCCAACTGATACATGCGCCCATTGAGTGCCCAAACCGCCTTCTGCCCCGGAATTCTGCGTTGACTTCAAAATCCTCGGGATTATCATCGGCATCTTTGCTATCCTGTCAGCGACTCCCGGTTTGTAAAAAGCACGCCCTACAAAGAACTGTTTAACCGCAGAGAGACGACCAGAAGTCGTTTCAGAGAACACAGAGGAAAAATACAGGATTTTGTCAGCGATCTTGCGATAAACCTCCAAAGAGAGAATTGCTGCTATCCTGTCCTCATCAGACGCTTGCTTGGTGAGTGTTTTGGGTGACGCGACTATGAACAGCCTCACTGCCGGCATGGTCGGCGACACAGGACGCCTGGAGGAGTGGTTGGCGGGCTGGTTATAGGTCTGCTCTTGCTCATCGGTGGTATGATGGCTTTGCGGTTATATGCGTTTGGAGAAATGATGCACTTTATGATCTCTGCACGCGAGCGACCGCCGCGCTGCTGCAAAAACGCATTCCACAGCAAGTGACTGGTAGTACTCCGCGTTAAGCAAGATACCAAACAGGGCGATTGACCGATCTCCCATATGTCGTTTCGCCAATTACCGCTTCGCTACAATCTCAGGTAAAATTCTCCTCATGAAACCCTGCCACTCACAATCTGGAAGTAAGAATTATGCCCACTAGTGAACTCGAGGCGCTGGTAGGACACCTGTTTATTGTTGAAGGGCGCTCGATCAGCGCAGCCTCACCTGGTGCAATTGCCACGGCGCCCCCGCGACGTGCCGCGCGTGGTCGCGACTACGATACTCTGTTTGCGCTGATTTCGCTTAGCGCCGAGCAGCGCCAGCCGGCCTCTTTTTACGAGCAGCTCACCAGTCAGTTATCACAGAAATATTTCAGTACATCGGGTAGTGTTACTGCTGCCCTGCGAGAAGCAGTAGCTGCTGTCAACGATAAACTACTTGCTCACAACGCCCAGTTAACAGAACCGTCTCAGGTTGGAATGGCCTGTGCGATTCTACGTGATCAGGAGTTGATCCTGGCTTTGACCGGCCCTTCTCGCTGTTTCTTGATTCGCGGTGATAGAGTCGAGCGGCTGCCGGATGATGAGGAATTAGGAGAACCCTTGCGCTTGCTGGGAATCGACAGTGAGCCTGAGCTGCGGCTGTATCGCCGCGAGGTAAGTGATGAAGATTTCCTGATACTGGCCGATGGCTCGTTGAATCGTTTGAAAGATGCCGCATTCCGTCAGGCAGTCGAAACTGGTGAGGTCGAGACTGCCTTGAATAATTTGCGCGGCGTGGCGAGTGAGTTCACCTCGGCACAGATCATCAAGTTTGTTACCCCACTACCAGAAGACGAAGCTGCCGAGATACCTTCACCACAAAGTCCTGCGGCTTCTTCTCCGCCGGATCCGGATCACGAGTTTTCTGAACAAGCACCTGCGACCATACCTCCAGGGGTCAAGATCCCCATGCCGATGAAAGGAATGGGAGAACGTGGCGAAAAACAAGATCTACCGCCCCTCCGCAAGCTGGGACGAGATACAGCCATTGGTTTGGCCAGTGTTGTTGACGGCGCACAGGTGCTCGCTGAAAAGATGCTGCCCGGCGAAGAAACCACCAATCCGTTAGAAGATCGCTTCCAGCTCTCAATAGCCATGCAAATCGGCGTGGCGCTGGCCGTAGCTGTCCTGGTGGCCCTGATGACAGCTATCGTCTACCAGTGGCGAGGACAGACCTCGCAATATGCCCAGTTGATCCGGCAGGCACAGAGCGAGATCGAACAGGCTCGCGCCGGAGGCAACGACCAGGCGGTCGCGCGGCCTCATTGGGAAGATGCCATCCACCTGCTCGATCAGGCATCGCAGATCCGACCACCCAGCACAGAGATCATCGCTTTGCGCAACGAATCGCTGGCGGCGCTCGACTCCTACGATCATGTTACGCGTGTCAACCTGGTCATCCTGCGCGAGTATCAATCAGGCTCCTCTCTCAGAGGACCTATTGTGCAGGGATTGAACCTCTATGTGATCGATACCACTGCCGATGTTCTATACCGGGAAGATCTGGACGAGTCTAGTACCACGCTGGTTAACCGCGAGCCACAGGTTATTACCCAACGTAGTAATCTGGTCAGCAGTCAGGTTGTGGGTGGCTTGATTGACCTGGTCTGGATGGAAGAAGGCGGTGTATCCCAGCGTAACGTTCTGGCAGTTCTGACCAGTAATGGGTTGCTGCTCACTTATTCGCCAAGCTGGAGTGCAACCGCAACTATCTTGCCTGGCTTTGAGGCATGGCGAGATCCACGCGCGATTGCTGTCTACAACCGCGATTTATACATTCTGGATGCCGGGGCCAATGAAATCTGGCGCTACCAGGCTAAAGACAATGCTTATTCCAGTCTGCCTCAACGATATTTCACAGATACCATTCCTCAATTAGGAGATGCGATCGATATGGAGATCGACACGAATGGCAATGTGTACATCCTTCGCTCGAATGGACAGCTCTCCAAATATTTCTTCGGACGCGAATCGATCTTGTCATTTGAGGGAATCCCGCAACCGATATCGCGAGCCTCGGCGCTTTCGCTTAATTTAAGTCTGTTCGACCGGACATTTCTGATCGCCGATGTCGGAGGTGGGCAACTTTATTCTACTGCTGTCACCGGTACATTTCTGGCTAACTATAAAGATAGCAGCAATACAATCTTTTATAATCTCTCTGGTGCATTCAGTCAGAATAATCCACCAATGATCTATGTTACAGCAAGCAATCGGCTTTTCTATTTTTCGCGCCCGTGAGCGCGCGGTATAATCGCTTGCTATGAGTCATCGTCATCCACAACACGTTCGTCCACGTCGTACGCAGATCATCTTGCCAACCTGGGCTACTTACGTTTTGATGGTCGTATTTGTACTGGTAGTTGTTGGCCTGGGATATCTGACATTCAATGGCGTCAAGAAATTGGTCAGTAGTGCACCTGTTGCGCCACCAGGATACTCTTTTGGTGGCTCTGAGGCAGAAGCTGCGGCAACTCAAACCGCAGATCCAGGCTACAACCCCACCTGGACCGGCGGCCGGGTCAATATTCTGTTGCTTGGGATCGATCAACGTCTGACTGAGGAAGGTCCCTGGCGCACAGATACCATGATCTTGCTGACCATCGATCCCACCACAAAGCGCGGTGGAATGCTCTCCATTCCCCGTGACCTATGGGTCGAAATCCCGGATCACAATGCTTACGACCGGATCAACACGGCTCATTTTAGAGGAGATGCTGAACACTACCCAGGTGGTGGCGGCCCGGCACTGGCGATGAAAGCAGTCCAGCAAAGTTTTGGCTTGCAGGTAAGCTATTATGTGAGAGTCAATTTCTATGCTTTTGTTCAGGCCATTGATAGGTTGGGATGCATCCCCATTACCGTCTCTGAGACGATCGACGATCCAAACTATCCTGCCATGGAAGGACCTGGCTTTGACCCCTTTTATATCGAGGCAGGTAGCCATTGTATGAATGGCGAAATATTGCTCAAATATGCCCGTACACGGGCAACTTTTGGCAGTGACTTCGACCGGGCAAAACGCCAACAACAGGTCATTTACGCCGTCCATGATCATGTTTTGTCTACCCAACAATTACCCACTCTATTAGCACAGGCACCACAGATCTATTCCACTTTGCAAGCCGGCGTCAGTACCAACCTCTCGCTCGATCAGTTGATCGAGCTGGCCCAGTTGGCGACTGAGATCCCCAAAGAGAATATCTGCTCGGCAGTGATCGATGGGAATTACATTGAGGGAATGCAGACACTACCTGACGGCACTCAGGTATTGATTCCCTTGCGGGACGACGTGCGACAATTGGCCCAGGACATCTACAATGGTACCGGTCGGTGTGCGCCTGGTGCTCAGGCCACTGAGGACATTAGCGAGCAGGCAGCTGCTGAACGAGCGGTAGTGAATGTGCTGAACGGAACCAGCCGTGAAGGGTTAGCTACCGAGACAGGCGATATGTTGACGGCAATGGGAATCAATATTATTTCAGTTGGGAACGCCGAGCGGTTTGATTATACAAAAACAATTATCTATAACTACACGGGCAAGACCTATACCGCTCGCTATCTGGCTCAGTTACTGCAAGTACCAGAGACAGCCATCGTAGCTGCAACTTCGCCCTCCGGACTATTTGATATTCAGGTCATCCTGGGTGATGACTACCGCTCGTCATCCCCATAACCCAAATAGCCACGAGCTTTTTCTGCACAGAAGTACCGGCTGCGCTGAATGCATCTGAGCAACTACCAAATCTCGACATAGTCGCCAAACAATGTGCTCAAGTGTCACTCCTGTGTCAGTAGAAGTCGTCGAGCACGATAGGTGGATTCCCGCGAAAGCGGGAATGACAGGGTTGGCGAAGGTATTGCCATACCAGAGAACCTCAGTAAAAAGTGGTGCTCTTCAAATCCTTGAGATTGCCGGCGTTGTCATACGACGGGTAGGTGATGATCGTCGCGCCTTCGGCATTGTCGCAGCGCAGGCCGCTGTAGAGCGCATCGTCGGGTGGCTCGATGGGAGCCAGGGGCGCAGCCGTCGGAGCGATGCCGCCCACCGGCAGAGCATCGACTACCCTAAAGGCGGCGCTGTACGCCCCGAACAACCCGGCGTGATTGGCCGTGTAGAACAGGAGTTGGTAATCGCCCAGCGGGACCAGGTTACCCTGATCGTCGCGACCGTCCCAGACCACAGGATAGCCGCGCAATTCGCCGGGCGGCGCCTTCAGGATGCGGACATCGACGCCATTCCGGTTAACTATCGCTGAGCTTTAGCCTGTTTTTCGCACTTTAATTCCGTTCAAAAAGGCTGTTTTCACGGGCTGTCGGAGTGAGTTTACAGTTAACAGTTTATAGTTCACAGTTCTCTACTACTCTATATTGCATTTTCTGGAACGCTCTAATACGC
>JAFGLD010000001.1 GCA_016928235.1 Anaerolineae bacterium
ACCCATAGTGAGAGCATGATCTATCTGGCATCCATTCATCGCCTGTTGAAGCGTCTTGCGCCTGCCACATAAGGCTATCATGAGGCTTCACTCTTTATCAAATGGCTTCTTAAGTTGACAGTTATGGCCGACTCACTATTCCGATATCATACCTCTCAACTGTCTACTCACTCGAAACACAACGACTTCTTCGCATTCTTGCGCGAGCAAAAGCAGACGGGGTCACCTTGTGACGCGCCGATTCTGTTATTCCCGTTTTCGAGGGAATGACAACACACCATCAGTGTCAACTTAAGGTCAATTCCCATGTCTGGACTTCACAATACTTTGTCGAACAAAGAGGAACTGGTAGACAGGAAAAAGATCATGATGTTTTTCAAAACAGATCACGATCTGTTTTGTCTAAGTTGACGCTTATGATTCTGATATTACCTGTGCGCCATCGGCCGCTTCTACGCGGTAGATGGTCGGCGTGAGACCAGCTTGCGCCTGATAATGCTGATCGAGATGCTCGATGAAAGCATCGCAGCTGTCAGCCTTAGCCAGGAAAATCATACACCCTGCCCACCCCGCGCCGACAGGCCGACCGCCCAATCGGGCCGGATGTCCCTGCGAGGCCTCCCACATGGCATCGAGTTGTGGCCCGCTGGCCTCGAACAGGTCACGGGTGCTGAGATATGACTCATCCATCAAGCGGCCCAGCGCGGCTGTATCGCCGTTACGCAGCGCGGCAGCGGCGGCCCGGACCCGTCCGTTTTCGGCAATGATGTGAGCAGCCCGGCGGCGCGGCTGCTCAGGAATCACATCCTTGTGTGTCTCGAACTGTTCGGGTGATACATCACGCAGCGCCTTGATGTCGGGCAACCTGGCTTGCAGTGCCTGCAACGACTCTTCACAATCCGCTCGACGCTCGTTGTAGTGGCTCTCGGTCAGCGCGCGGCTCGTTCCGGTATCGGCGATGATCAGCGTCACATCGTCAGACAAGGGAACAGCTTCCCATTCCAATGTACGACAATCGAATAAGAGGGCATGCCCGGCCTGGCCAAATAAACACGCAAACTGATCCATCAGCCCGGAATTGACACCCACATAGGCATTTTCGGCTCGCTGACAGTGCTGAGCCAATGCCATTCGATCCACCTCCCAGCCGGTAATATGCGACCAGGCCAGGCCATAAGCCACTTCGACAGCGGCTGAGGAGGAAAGTCCTGCGCCAATCGGGATGTCACCCGACAGCGCGATCTGGCTGCCGGGGGTCGCCAAACCAGCCTCCTGCAAACTCCAGGCCACCCCGGCAGCGAAGCGAGCCCACCCCGGCAGATCCTGGCCGGAAAGCGTCTTGCGAGCATCGAGATCGGTCAGGCGAAAAGCAACCTGCTCGCCCATATCAACCGCGTAGACGGTCACCAGAGGTGTCGGCAATGTCTTGACAGCCAGCCAGGCTGAGCGATTGATCGCAGCCGGTAGAACCCAGCCTTCGTTATAATCCGTATGTGTACCGATCAGATCAACCCGCCCCGGTGAGCGAACCAGGAAATCCGGCTCACTATGAAAAGTTGCCTCAAATACATTGGCTAATTCTCGAAGCGATGACTTCACGAGAGGCTTGGTTGGCATAGCAAGACTTCTCCTTACAATCGAATAGCGGCGACGATGCCGTCGCCGACAGGGATAATAGTTCCCAGCAGACGTTTGTCATTGGCTACTGAGTGGGTGAAAGACAATAAGCTTTGTAGCTGACGCTCGTCGCGCTGCACGGCGCCCACAACCGCGCCGCCCCAAAAAGCATTGTGAGCCATGATCAGGCCGCCCGAACGGATATGGTCGATCGACCACTCCAGGTAAGCCGGGTAATCGTCTTTGGGAGCATCCATGAAGATTGCATCGAAGGGGCCCTGGGGAGCTATTGACCTCAGACTTTCCCTTGCCGGCCCATCCAGCACTTCGATGCGCCCGCCCAGGCCAACCCTCTTGAAGAACTCGCGCGCTAATTGAGCTCGCTCCGGATCGCTCTCCATGGTGATCAGCCGTCCGTTTGGCGACAACGCGCGAACCAGCCAGACGCTGCTATAGCCGGCAAGTGTGCCGATCTCGATCACGCGCCGGGCCCCAATGGCCGTCAGAAGAAATTGGAGCATATGCCCCTCTTCGGGCCGGATGTGAATCTGAGGTAATCCGCGGGCCTGACTTTCAAACTGGATACTGTCCAGAATATCGTCTTCAGACGCAAATAGATCGCGCGTGTACCGATCAAGAGCGTCCTGGGTGGCTTCGTTCCAACGAGACATTGTGACGGCTTATGCTTTGAGCAGCGGTCGCAAGATCAATCGCAGCCAGGCT
This sequence comes from Anaerolineae bacterium, assembly GCA_016928235.1. Lineage (GTDB taxonomy): Bacteria > Chloroflexota > Anaerolineae > Aggregatilineales > UBA3940 > JAFGMS01. The sequence goes on from JAFGLD010000001.1 coordinate 2,341, forward strand.
TGTGTGATATCTGTCTTGGGCATTCCGATCATGACCTGGTTCAGCAGCACCACGCCATCCTGATCGCCCCGAGCACCCCACCCTGCGCGAGCTGATTCCAGATGAGGGTAAGCTTCCTCCTGATCGCCATCGTAGAAAAGCACCATGCCCAACACACCGCGCATCAGAGTGCGAGCCGAGCCAAACCCCACTGTATCGCCCAGTTTGCCCAGCGAGTCACGGCAGTGGCGGATTGCCTCATAGCTGCGGCCAACCAGAGCCATTCCCCACACCAAACCCGCCTCGACGCGCCAGCGCAGATCTTCCTGCTCGTTGAGCATTAAAGTTGTCAGCGCGCGTTCCAGGACATTGGTGGCTCGCTTGGGATCAACAGCCAATAGGACCAGGCCCAATTTACCCAACAGCGTCAATGGCGCAACAGTCGGGCCAAGCTGGCTGTATGTTTCGGCCGCCTTGACGTAGCGTCCGGCCGCCGCATGTGCATCTCCCAACCCTTCGGCCCATTCGGCCTGCTTGATCGCCATGTCGGGATCACGGGAAGCCACATCGATCCCCAATTGGTAGAGATGAAACACCCGATCCTGATCACTGGCGGACAGCGCCTGATTGAGTGCCACCTCGATCACCGGGAGTGCCTGTCCAATCTTTCCGGCTTTGAGATAGTGGTAGACGGCATAATCGGTGCGCAGCCTCCACCCTATCCGTGGAGCAGCATAGTAGTCTCCTGCCTTCAAGTGCAGATTCTGGCGCTCCTCGGCCGGCAGACTCTCGTAAATAGCCGATTGTTTCAATCGATGTGTAAACCGGTAGATGGACGCTCGATGCTGACCGGATTGCTCCAACCAGCCGCTTTGAGTCAAGGCAAAGAGGCACTCCAATGGGACATCGGCCTGTGTCTCTTCGAGCAGCGCGGCTAACGCGCCGACGCGGAAGCCATTGCCCAACACAGAGGCGCGCAAAAGTGCTTCCCGTTGGATGTCGGTCAGCCGGCCGGCCCTGCCCCGCAGCAAGCTAACGAGCGATGTAAAGTCATCGTGCTCGTCGAGGATCAGAGCGGCTTCCCCGCCGATCTCCGGTTGTGCAATACGCTCGCTGGCCTGCAAGTTCTCGATGAGCATTTGGATAAAAAGAGGGTGCCCATTGGTAGTCGACCATACCATGCCTGCCAGAGCGGGCGAGATGCTTTTGGCGTTCAAGACCTCGGCGCCCAACATGAGCGTCTCTTTGCGCCGCAGGTTGACCAGCTCGATGGTTTTTTTGCTGAAGACATCACGAAGCTCTCTGGGAGCATCTGGGACAAACGTTGCCATCACCAATACAGGGATCACTTCAGGCTGTTCCAGGAGACGGAGAATAACCGCTCGCGCTGGAGCGCCAGCCTCATCCAGATCATCGAAGATCAAACACAGACCAGGCTGTTCTTCGGTCAATCTTCCCAGGAGCTTATCGAATACCTCGCACAAAATGCCACAACCCAACACATCAGCTATGCTGTCGTCGCTATCCGTGGGATTGATCGGGCCGGTGTCAGTTGGCAAGGGGAGATTTAGCAAGCCGGCGAAAACGGTGGCGATGTCTGCCAGGCCCAGATCGGCAAGTGTCTGTATTAAGATTGCTGCCTGTTCCTGTCGGGGCAAAGTTGCATCGATGCCCAACAAGCCTCGCGACAGCTCAGCGAGAGGGATGTGTGGACGGTACAGACTGCCTCGACACGAGATCAAGAGGGCCTTCGCGCCCATTGGCCTGGCACGCATGGCCACTTCCTGAGCCAACCGCGTCTTGCCGATACCACTTTCCGAGACAACTGCCAGCTTGCCTCCCCGCCCCCTCAAAGCTTTTTGCAATTGTTCCAGAATAAGCTTGACTTCGGATTCTCGCCCCAACAACGTTCTGAGTGTCTCCAGCTCGCGCTCAACCATATCGAATCTTTCCCATCATATCCGGCGAATGGCAGGCAACTAATCGTAAGCAACTCGTGTGTGATAGAATACCCCTTCTCGGAATTGTACGCTATTTTCATCGTTCAGTACGTCCGGCCGGATGACAATGCTGTCGAAGGATAATTTGCCCCTTGCCGGGCGCCGATATATAATGCTGGCTCAGAAGACACCTTACCAAGTTCATAGCTCGCTGAGACGAATCAAGTGCCTTTCCCCCGGATGGGAAGGCTTAAAGGCGAAGCCGGTGACTGGGAGCTTATCTCCAGGAGTCCGGCGCTGTCCCGCAACTGTAATCCACGCCCGTGGAAAGCCAGGACGACCACTTGGTATCGTGTACAATCATATCCTTCGAGGAAAGGGAAGAAAGATGAAGTCATTTGGTTACCCTGCCCGCAAGGCAGGGTTTTTGTTTTCTACGATTCGGCAAAATCTATTCATGATCATCTGCCTGGTGTTGGCCGTCATAGTGTTGTTGAGTGCCTGCTCTACAGTGGAAAGCGCACCGCCGCCCTCTGCTACAGATTTACCTGCGACTGTTGAACTCACCGAGGCGCCAGTTGTCGTCGAGCTTCCCGCCACGCAGGAGCCCGACCTCTACCCGTTCACCTACCAAGACGCCTTAGGTCGCAGCGTCACCATCGACGCATGCCCCGAACGCATCATATCGCTCGCGCCGTCGATCACCGAGATGCTGTACGCTATCGGGGCGGGAGAGCAGGTTGTCGGGCGCACCGACTATGACAACTATCCGCCGGAGGTCGAGGAAGTACCGGTCGTCGGTGGCTTCGATTCTGCATCGATCAGCGTCGAAACGATTCTGAATCTGGAGCCTGACCTGGTCATCGGTGGATCGGTCCACCATGCCGATCTGGCCAAGACGCTGGAAGATGCAGGAATCACAGTTATTGTTGTAGAACCGGAAAGCATCGCCGCGATCATCGAGACCATGCAGACGCTGGGCGCGATCACCGGACACGGGGATGAGGCAGATGCAGCCGTTGCCGGCATGCAAATGCGCATCAATGCCGTGACGGAGAAGATTGCCACCATCCCGGAGAACGATCGACCGCTGGTCTTTTACGAAGTCTGGCACGAGCCGCTGATGACCGCGTCGAACCAAACCTTCATCGGGGAGCTGATCACGCTGGCCGGCGGTATCAACATCTTTAGCGATCTGGAAGAAGCCTATCCAACCATCAGCGCGGAGGAGATCATCGAGCAAAACCCTGATGTGATCCTGGGCCCCAGTAGTCACGGCGACCAACTGATCGCCGAGATGATCGCCGCGCGGCCCGGCTGGGCGAGTCTGGCTGCCGTACAGGATGAGGCCATCTACATCGTCGATGGCGATATCATCTCCCGCGCCGGGCCGCGCGTCGTCGATGCATTAGAGGCGATAGCTATGGCACTTTACCCGGAATTGTTCGATGCATAAACTGCCGTCCTTGAAACGCGCCGGTCTGGTCTACCCAATCCTGGGGCTGGCGTTGATCATGGGACTGGTTGTAAGCCTGGGGGTGGGCGCTGTGCCGCTCACCCCTGGTGAGGTACTGGCGGCCCTATCGGGCAGCCCACTGAAAGCTTCGCACCAGGCCATCGTCTGGGATTTTCGATTGGCGAGAGTCTTGCTGGCGGGTCTGTGCGGCGCAGCGCTGGCCTCAGCGGGCGCGGGCTTCCAGGGCCTATTTCGCAATCCCCTGGCCGACCCCTTCGTGGTGGGAGCATCGGGCGGCGCGGCGCTCGGCGCGACGCTGGCAATCGTCCTGGGCAGCCGGGGGCCCATCATCCCGGTTGGCATAGCGGGTTTCATCGGCGCGCTGTGCGCGGTGCTGCTGGTCTATTCGCTGTCCGAGATCAGCGGCTATGGCTCGGTTGCCTCGCTGCTGCTGGTTGGGGCATCCCTCAGCACCATGTTTTCCGCGCTGGTGTCGCTGCTGATGATGCTCAAGAGCGATTCATTGCATGAGGTTTTTGCCTGGCTGCTGGGCGGCTTTTCCGGCCGGAGCTGGCCGCAACTGGGTCAGGCACTGCTGGCAGCGCCCATCGGCATGATCGTAATGTGGCTGATGGCCCGCCCGCTCGACGCGCTGGCTGCCGGAGAAGAGAGCGCCCAGGCATTAGGCCTCAACCTGCGCCGGTCACGGTTGGTGATCATCGCCGGAGCCAGCCTGGCGACAGCCGCAGCAGTTGCCGCAGGAGGGATCATTGGCTTTGTCGGGCTGATAGCGCCCCACCTGGCCCGGCCGTTGGTCGGCGCAAGCCACGCCCGGCTGATCCCGGCATCGGCGCTGATCGGCAGTCTGCTGCTTCTTTTTGCCGATGGGCTGGCGCGCACGCTGGCGCCTCCCCTCGAGCTGCCCGTCGGCATCTTTACGGCATTGTTGGGAGGGCCATTCTTTCTGGTTCTCCTGTGGAAAGGAGGACGCTCCCGATGACTCTCATCGAAGCACAACAACTGGCATTAGGTTATAACGGCCATACGGTCGTCGATCATCTGGATCTGACTGCTTGTCCGGGTGAGCTGGTCGGGCTGATCGGGCCGAACGGCGCCGGCAAGACGACAGTTCTGCGCGCGCTGGCCGGCCTGCTCGATCCGCGCCGTGGCAGTGTCCTGCTCGACGATCACAGCGTTGATGCTCTGTCGTCTGCCGCCCGGGCGCGCTGCATCGGGTTGATCCCACAGGGCGAGACCTATACCTGGCCGCTCAAGGTAGAGGAATTGGTACTCCTGGGCCGCGCGCCGCACCGAGGGTGGCTGCTGCCGATGTCCCATCACGATCACGCGGTAGTCGATCAGGCAATGGCGTTGACACAACTGGTAGAGCTGCGACAAAGACCCATCGACAAGCTGTCGGGCGGCGAGCGCCAGCGGGTGATGATCGCCCGGGCGCTGGCACAAGAGCCCCAGGTACTCCTGCTCGATGAGCCGACCGCCAATCTCGATGTTCACCACCAGCTCCGGCTGCTCGATTTAGTGCGGGGGTTGGTCGATACGCGAAAGCTGACGGCCATCGTCGCTATCCATGATCTGGCCCTGGCAGCCCGTTACTGTGATCGGCTGATACTGCTGCACCAGAAACACGGCTATGCCGTTGGTAAGCCGGAAGAAGTGTTGACGCCGGAAAACCTGCGGACGGTTTTCGACATCGACGCGGAATTGTATCGAGACCCTCGTGGCGAGTGGGCGCTGTGTGTTCATGCTGACGAGAGAGGCTGATTCACCGTAGAGAAAAGAGAGATGCAACCCTTTATGGATTCTCATGATGGCAATGATGGACATAGAACACAGCGTAAATCGAAGAAGAAAAAAGGGCTGGTGATTGTCAACACCGGCAATGGAAAAGGCAAGACCACCGCGGCCCTGGGCCTGGCCCTGCGCGCCTGGGGACATGGGATGCGTGTCCTCGTGATCCAATTTCTCAAGAACCAAAAATCCGACTATGGAGAGACCCGCGCGGCTCGCAAGATCGGCATCGAGATCATCCGGGTAGGCGATGGATTCACCTGGACCAGCCGTGATATGGACGAGACGGTGGCCTGCAACTGCCGGGGATGGGAGCAGGCTCAATCATACATCGCCGGCGGTGAGTACGACGTTATCGTCCTGGACGAGTTCACGTATCTGTTACACCTGGGCTGGCTCGATGCCGGTCAGGTGATCGGCTGGCTGCGCGAGAACAAGCCGCCAATGCTCCATCTGGTCATCACCGGGCGCGACGCGCCGCCTGAGCTGATCGATTATGCCGACCTGGTCAGCGCGATCGAGGCCGTCAAACATCCCTTTGAGGAGCAAGGTATCCAGGCGCAAAAAGGAGTTGAATTTTGACACTCAAAGACACGATTGCCCATATCCCGGAACCTGATGCCGGGGCTGCCGAGGCTGCCCGATCACGGCAGGACATGCTCACCAAGCCGAGAGGGAGTCTGGGTCGACTGGAGGAGTTATCGATCCGGTTAGCAGCCATCAGTGGCCAGCCGCTTCCGACCATCAAACATAAGGTGATCGTCACCATGGCAGGCGATCATGGCGTGGCGAGAGACGGCGTCAGCGCCTACCCGCCGGAAGTGACCCCGCAAATGGTCCTTAATTTTCTCAGCGGCAGGGCGGCCGTCAATGTACTGGCTCGCCATGTGGGCGCGCGGATCGTGGTGGTAGATATGGGTGTCAATTATGACTTCGATCCTCACCCCGATCTGCTCATCAGAAAGGTGGCGCGCGGCACGAACAGCATCGCGTGTGGCCCGGCCATGACCCGCGAGCAGGCTGTGCAGGCCATCGAAGCAGGCATCGAGGTGGTCGAGGCGGAGATCGCTGAAGGATTGGACATTGTCGGGACGGGCGATATGGGCATCGGCAACACCACTCCTTCGGCAGCCATTGCAGCCGCGCTGACCGGAGAGGCAGTGTCGAAGATCGTCGGGCGCGGCACCGGCCTCGATGATGCCGGGCTGGCGCGCAAGGTCGAAGTCATTGAGCGTGCTCTGGCGATCAACAAGCCCGATCCCAACGATGGTCTGGATGTGCTGGCCAAAGTCGGCGGGTTCGAGATTGGCGGGCTGGCGGGTGTCATCCTGGGAGCGGCATCCCACCGCAGGCCGGTGATGATCGACGGGTTCATCTCGACTGCCGCCGCCATGATTGCAATTGCCATGGCGCCGCAGGCACGCCCTTACCTGATTGCCGCTCATCGCTCGCAGGAGCAGGGACACGGCATCATGCAAGATTGGGCGGGCCTGAAGCCCCTGCTGGATATCGACATGCGGCTCGGCGAGGGAACCGGCGCGGCGCTGGGTATCTCGCTGGCCGAGGCTGCCTGTAAGATCCTGGCCGAGATGGCAACCTTCGATGAGGCAGGGGTATCGTCGAAGGAAGAATGAGAAGCACAAAACGCAAGATGTAGATGCCCCAGACCTGTCGACCATGTGCAGATCACGGGATTTCTTGCTACAATTTCCACTGATTGACACGATATTTTCCGCCCATGTCTGTCACTTTGGAGATGTATCCATGTATCTTCACCTCTTTCAAGCTGCAGCGCCTGCCTCAGAAGTCACATCACAGGGATTCGAGATAGCAACGGTCGTTTTGATCGGTATGGCCGTTGCGCTGGTATATGCTTTCGTTGCAATGATCCGGGGAGCACAAGGACACCCGCCTCGTCGACTTCCGACATGGGTCGACTATCTGATACCTGCTATCTGTGCCATTGGTATGGTCGTAGCAAGCTATCTGGCCTATATCGAAATAACATCAACCGTGGCAGTATGCGGACCGGTCGGCGACTGTAATGCCGTCAACACCAGTACCTACGCCCGGCTTTTTGGCATCTTGCCGATCGGCCTCATGGGAGTGGGTGGGTATATCTCGATCCTGCTGGCGTGGTTGTGGGGCCGCTTTCGCTCGGATCGATTATCCCAAAGTATGCCGGCGATCCTGTTTGGTTTGACATTGTTCGGTACGTTGTTCTCGATATACCTGACCTACCTGGAGATCTATGTTATCCGGGCGGTATGTATGTGGTGTCTATCCTCGGCCGTCTTCATGGCAGTCCTGTTGTTGCTCAGCGTCAATCCGGTCTTGTTGAAGATGGAGCCGGACGAGAATAGAGATGAGAGCCGGCCCCGGAAGGCTGCCCCTGATACCAGAGCGGAAAAGCGTCGTACTCCCAAGCGCAAAAAGCGTAAATAGGAGGATCAAGATGTCAGTGCAATGGATTACCTACAAAGGGAAGAAAATTCTGTATGGTGACTATAAGGGCCTGAAAGACGCCGATCTGCTCAATGCGCTTAAGACCGAAAACGAGATATTGCAGCAATCGCCGGATAAAGTGCTGATTTTAGAGGATTTCACAGGCGCTCTTTCCGACATTGCTGTCATCAACTATCTAAAATCTGTCGGCAAAGCTGCCGAGATGAAAACGGAAAAGGCTGCTCTGGTAGGAATTTTAGGGCTGAAACGGCTGATGTTGGTAACCTACAACCGGATATCAGGCGCTGATGAGCATCAGAGACTTTTCGCAACTATAGACGAGGCCAAGGAATGGCTGGTGGGGGAACAGCCATCGGCGCGTGACAATCCGGCAGTTACGGTTGATTGATGTCTTAACTGGTACTTGTGCCCACACAAGGGCTGATAAGGGTAACTTCACGTACCCTGAACGATCACCTAAAAACAACAAACAGGGCCAGGTTATCCGGCCCTGTTTGAATAGTCACGCCAGTGTAACTACTTGAGCTTTACGACGGCATCGTCTCAGGCTCCGGCTCTTCCTCTTCCAACTGGCTCAATATCAGCTCGTCATCCACGTAATCGATCAGAATAACATGCCCCGGCTCGAACCGTCCCGCTAGTAGACCATCCGACAAAGCATCCTCGACCATGTTCTGGATCACTCGCCGCAGCGGGCGGGCGCCATATTCCGGATCGTAGCCCTGATCGGCTAGATGCGTCGTGGCGGATTGAGTTAGCTTGATTTGTACGTTGTGCTCGATGAGCCGCTCAGCCACATCCGCAATCAGCAGATCGACGATCTGGGTAATCTCCGCCTTGGACAGCGAGCGGAACACGATAGTCGCATCGACCCGGTTCAGGAACTCCGGCCGGAAGGCGCGCCGGAGCTGTTCCATGAGCTTCTTACGCATCTCTTCATATTCGGCGGTCTCTGTTTCATCCTGCTCGTGGGGGATATTGAACCCCAGTTGCTCGCCACGTTGGATGATATCGGCGCCTACGTTGCTGGTCATGACAATGATGGCATTCCTGAAATCGACCATCCGTCCCCGCGCGTCCGAGAGGTGACCTTCTTCCATGATTTGCAGCAGCATGTTGAAGGCTTCAGGATGAGCCTTTTCGATCTCGTCAAAGACGACAATTGAATAGGGCCGGCGGCGGATCGACTCGGTAAGCTGGCCGGCGTCTTCGTACCCGACATAGCCGGGCGGCGCGCCCACCAATCGAGCCACGCTGTGACGCTCCATGAACTCGCTCATGTCAAGCTGGATCAGCGCGTCTTCGCTGCCGAACAGAAACTCGGCCAGGGTCTTGGTTAGCTCAGTCTTGCCGACACCGGTCGGGCCAAGGAAGATAAAGGAGCCCACCGGGCGTCGCGGGTCCTTGAGACCGGCCCGTGCGCGGCGGACGGCTTTGCTGATCGCCACGATGGCTTCGTGCTGGCCAACGATACGCTTGTGGAGAGCTTCTTCCATCTCCAACAGGCGAGCGCTTTCCTCCCCCGCAATCCGCTTGACCGGGATCCCCGTCCACATCGATACGACCTCAGCGACGTCTTCCGCCGTGACCTCAGCTTCACCGGCATCGTTCCAGCCCTGGCGGACAGACTGAAGCTGCTCCTCCAATTCTGCGGACCGCTGAAGCAGAGTAGCTTTCTCTTTGCCCTTTGGAGCCTCCTCCGACTCGAGTTTAGCCTTGATCTCATCGATCTCTTCCTGCGCTTTGCGGACCCGGATTGCTTCGGGAGATTTATACATCCGCACGCGCGAAGCACTCTCATCGATCAGGTCGATAGCCTTGTCCGGCAAGAAGCGTTCCGGAACATAGCGAGCCGAGAGATGGGCTGCCGCGTCGAGCGCCTCATCGGTGATCTTCAGCGCATGATGCTGCTCATAAGGCTGGCGAACACCCCGCAATATCTCGATTGTCTGCTCGACGGTTGGCTCCTCGACAACGATAGGTTGAAAGCGCCGCTCCAGCGCTGCATCAGACTCGATGTGGCGGCGGTACTCATCAAAAGTTGTTGCGCCGATGCACTGAAGCTCCCCGCGGGCCAGGGCCGGCTTGAGGATATTAGCCGCGTCGACGGAGCTTCCCGCCGACCCGGCGCCGACAAGCATATGGACTTCGTCGATAAACAGGATGCTGTTGGAAGCCTTCAACTCATCGATCACACGCTTGAGCCGCTCCTCGAACTGGCCGCGGTACATCGTTCCGGCCACCAGCGATCCGACATCGAGCTGGAGTACGCGCTTGCCAAGTAGCGGACCGGGGGTCTCCCCCTTCACGATACGCTGGGCCAGCCCTTCGACGATGGCTGTTTTGCCGACCCCCGGCTCTCCGATCAGCGCCGGGTTGTTCTTGGTGCGGCGGCTTAAGATCTGGATGACACGCTCGATCTCCATCTCACGTCCAATGACCGGGTCGAGTTTGTTTTCCTCGGCCAGATTCGTCAGATCGGTCGCCAACTGATCGACCAGCGGCGTCTTCTGACTGGATGGGCCGGCCGATGCAGCCTCGCGTTTTGGAGAGGAGGATCGTGGGGCAGCCGGTGGGCGCGGCACTGATGGGTTATCTTGCAGAATGCGGTTGGTTTGCTTGCGGATCTGTTCCGGCGATACTTTGAGCGCGCCGAGCACATCCATGGCCACACCCTCATTGTGGGTCACCAGTGCCAACAGCAGGTGCTCTGTGCCGATGTAGTGGTGGCCCAGCCGCCGGGCCTCGTCGACTGCCAACTCGAGCACCTTTTTGGTACCGGGTGACAGATCGAGTTTGGTAAAGGAGGTACGTTTTTCGGAATGGGTCTTGCGCTCCACCAACTCCTCGACCTGCTTGATGTCCAGTCCAAGCTCGCGGAGCGCGCGTCCGGCTACGCCTCCTCCTTCACGCATCAACCCCAAAAGTAAGTGTTCTGTACCAATATAACTATGTTGTAGTCGTTCGGCTTCTTCTTGCGCCAGACTCAACACACGACGGGCTCGTTGAGTGAAGCGCTGCATTTTGTCGGGCACGTCTCAGCCCTCCATGTGTGACATATCAAGAATAAAAACAAGCTTAGTGGTCAGCTATCGGCATACAGCCGGTGGCTGATAAGCGAATAGCGTACAACTTGCAGATAGCTATTGTAAGGATCATAAAGCTGATCGTACCTTACTAAAAACAAACATGCCAGTAGGGTTTACCCGCCTGTGAGGCAATCTTACACAAGATTAATGTAGAGATTGAGAGGATTTGTAACAATGCATCCGTCAATAGGCTTTATCGGCGGATGCATTCATCGTTCTGGTTGCCCGGCAGCTCATTTGCCGTCAGTGAGCAGTCATTCTCAAACGGCTCATTCCTGCATATCCCGTCGACCATCCAGAGCGCCGGATAGCGTAACACTGTCCGCATATTCGAGGTCGGCGCCAACCGGCAGCCCACGCGCCAGCCGGGTCAATCGAACCAGGCTATGGAGCTGCCGGTGGATGTACATCGCTGTCGCGTCACCTTCCAACCCGACATTGGTCGCCATGATCACCTCCCGGATGGCGCCCTGGCTGACCCGCGTCACCAACTCCTTGATGCGCAACTGATCGGGCCCCATCCCTTCGATGGGATTGATGGCACCGTGCAGTACGTGGTACAAACCGCGATAGTTCTCGGTGCGCTCGAAGGCCACTACGTCCAGCGGCTCTTCGACCACGCAGATCAGCCCGCGATCCCGCTTCGCGTCGGAGCAGATCGGGCAGGGATCTTGCTCGGTGATGTTGTAACAGGTGGAACAATAGCGGGTGGTCGACTTCAGGTCACGTAGTGCCTCCGCCAGGGCCAGGGCATTCTCGTCGGAAGCACGCAGCAGGTAATACGTCAGCCGGGCCGCCGTCTTTGGGCCGATTCCCGGCAGGCGTGAGAACTCGTCAATCAGGCGCGTCACCGACGCCGGGATCGCACTTGACATCGCCGCTTAAAGTCCCGGTATGTTCAATCCGCCGGTCAGCCCTTCCAGTCGACTGGAAGCCAGATCCTTGGATTGCTCGACAGCCTGGTTGAACGCCGCTACCAGCAAATCCTGCAACATATCGATATCATCCGGATCGACCACCTCTGGTTTGAGCGTGATCGATCTCACCTCCTGCTGGCCGGTAATGACAATGGTCACCATGCCGCCGCCGGCCGAGACCTCGATGGTCTCATCAGCCAGTTCCTCGTGGGCCTTTGCCATCTCGGCCTGCATCTTTTGGGCCTGCTGCAAAATATCGCCCAGACCGCCACCACCGCCTAACTGGCGACCCGGCATGCTGAACCGGCCTCCTCCTCGACGTTTACTCATGGTTTATTACTCCTTGCTTTTTCGGATTCGTTTGATCTTGCCGCCCAGCTCGTTCACCGTGAAGGCGACGACGCTGTCATTAGCCAGCAGGTCTTCGGCTTCCGGTGTCTGATCTCCAGATTGGGCAGATTGGACTCGGGTTGTGAACTTCAAGGGCTTGCCAAATAACTGCTGGAGCACGTTCTCGACGATAGCCCGATTCTCTTCTTTCTCGATTCTACCGCGTAGCGTGTCACTTGGCATTTGATAAACGACGATGTAGCCTTCCACGCCATACAACCGGCCCGAGTTCAGCAGTGCCTCAACGGCTCGATCCTGTTGGCGGACCCCTGCCAGGACATCGCGCCAGCGAGCATGGATATCGGCCAGAGACGGGCCGTCTACGCCTGCCGCGTCGACTGTCTGGACAGCTTGCGCCGGCTGTGATTCAGGGCCGGCTTGCGGCGACGCGACCATCTGGCGCGGCGCAGAAACTAGAGAGGGCTGTGGAGAAACATCGAGAGCCTCGATGCTCTCCAGCAGCGCCAGCTCAAGCGGAAGTTGGGGCTGCCAGCCACCCCGCATCTCAACGGCAGCGGTGTTGAAAGCACGGAGTGCCTCCAACAAAGCGCGGCGGGGAAACACCTGCGCCTGGGCGGCAATCGCCTCCAGGACATCGGGCATCACAACTGCCTCGGCCAGTGTCGTCCCGCCGGTCTGTACCACCATCACCAGGCGAAGATAATCGACTATCTGGCGGGCAAACTGGCGCGGATCGGTTCCCGCGTCGAGCGTCTGGTTGATCAGATCGAGACCACCCGCAGTATCGCCGGCTATGAGCGTGCCGGTCAGATCCTGGACGGCCTGGCTGGTAGCGGTACCCAGGATGGCCTGGGCCATCTCCAATGTCAGCATCTCTCCCGGCTGGGCGATCAGCTGATCGAACAGAGTGATGGCGTCTCTCAGCGAGCCGGTGGCCTGGCGAGCAACCAGCTCCAGCACCGGCTGCTCGACCTGGAGATTCTCTTCCTGGGTGATCTGCCACAGCCGCTCGACGATCTGCCAGACCGGGATACGCCGGAAGTCGAATCGCTGGCAGCGCGAGAGAATGGTTTGGGGAACTTTGTGGACCTCGGTTGTTGCCAGGACAAAGATTGCATGATCGGGTGGCTCCTCGATGGTCTTGAGCAGCGCGTCGAAGGCCGCACCGGAGAAGCGGTGTACTTCGTCGATAATGTAGACCTTGTAGCGGCCCTCATTCGGAGAAAAAGATATCCGGTCACGAAGCTCGCGCACATCGTCGACGCTGGTGTGAGAGGCGGCATCGATCTCGATCAAATCAAGGAATCGACCCTCGTTGACCATCAGACAGGGGCGACATTGGCCGCAAGGCCGGGTTGCCGGATCATCAGCCAGGCAATTGGTAGCCTTGGCCAGCAGCCGAGCCATCGTCGTTTTGCCGGTTCCGCGTGGGCCGGTAAAGAGATAGGCATGGGCAACGCGGCCGGTCGTGATGGCATTTCGCAGTGTGTAGGTAACGTGTTCCTGCCCCACAACCTCCTCGAAGGTCATTGGGCGCCACTTGAGGTAGAGGGCCTGCGCGGCCATGAGATCAACTCCTGAGATGGTAACGGCTGAGTGTGGTTTCAGGTCGAGTCTATCACCGGAAAGAGGGTGGTGCAAACAAAACTGGCTCAACGCGGAATAGTGGGAGAAGCCGGAAGAAACCGGGTTTTTATCTCACCGAGAACGGCCAATGGATTACGGAAAAACCCGGTTTCTTAACCTACCCCCAGTTTTCCGCGTTGAGCCACAAAACTTTACTCATCACTCATTACTATTTTCCAAGGAAGACAATGATTTCATTCACGGGTAGTAGACTTTATCGGCAATAGTCATGCTATGCGTAAAATCCGGCTTATTTTATGGGTAACTCCGTTATTTCCGATAAAGTCTATTAGCTTTAGAGCGTATCCTGGTATCTGGTATCATCCCTGCCGGACGTGGTATGATTTGCCACATCACACCATCCAGAAGCTAGGAATTCATGGCCGAAGAAACACAAAAACTCAAGGCTAAATATCGCCGTCTGGCAGAAATTCTATCCCAGGAATATGGCTATCCCTCCTGGCGACAACACCTGCCTCCCGTCGACGAGCTGGTTAGCACAATCCTGTCTCAAAACACATCCGATACGAATCGAGACAAAGCCTTCGATGCGCTCAAAGATCGCTTCTCAACCTGGGAGGCGGTGCGTGACGCCCCGCTCGATGATGTCATCGACGCCATTCGCCCGGCCGGGTTATCGAACCGTAAAGGGCCGCGCATCCAGGCTGCGCTGAGCTATCTCACCCGGACGCAGGGCCACATTACCCTCGACCATCTGGAAGATATGCCTATCGAGGAAGCTAAAGACTGGCTGACATCCATTGACGGCATTGGCCCCAAGACGGCTGCCATTATCCTATGTTTCGCCTTTGGTCGGCCTGCCTTCCCGGTTGATACCCATGTCCATCGCGTGACCGGGCGGGTGGGACTGATCGACCGGAAGACTTCTGCCGAGCAGGCTCATGGTATCCTGGAGGAGATTGTCCCTCCAGAGGATTATTATGCTTTTCACCTGCAAGTGATCCGGCATGGACGTCAGGTATGCCACGCGCGCAAACCGGCGTGTGATCGATGTACGCTACAGCAGGACTGTGATTACTTTGATGCGATCATTGCCGATTCAAAAAATGCGAACTCGGGGTCATAGATAAACGGTTATCCCAACTCATGCTTTTACTCTTTTTCTCGATGCCATTTGTCACTTTCTATTCTTGCCCCCATTGTCTAAGCTGTTATTCTATGCTAGGCTCGATGTGCAATATGATTTCCATAGCTACCCGGCAAACCATCGCTGACAACTGAGCTATGCCGAAGTGCTGAGTGTTTGTTGTTTGATAATGTTTGACAAAGTTGTTTTACATGCTTCTGCTCAAAAAGTGTTTATTGGTAGGAGAATATACAGGCTGAGCCGGCCTGTTTCTGTTGCGCCCAGCTCAGCATCGACGTTCTCTCCAAGCTTATCGACACGGTATTTGTTGAAAGGAGACTGCCATGCCAGACAATGGAGCTGGTAAGAGCTTCTACGAACGTGTAGCCGCGGCAACTCCAGGCGGTGATGTACTCATGAAATGTCTGCAATGCGGCACCTGCGGCGGCTCGTGTCCGTCCGGCGCGGATATGGACTCGACACCCCGGCAGCTGTTCGCCATGATATCGGCGGGCATGGAAGATGAGGTGCTGTCTAGTAACACCCCCTGGTACTGCGTATCGTGCTATTACTGCACGGTGCGCTGCCCACAGGAAATTCCGATTACCATGATCATGTACACGCTCAAACGAATGGCCCTGGCTCGTGGGCACTATCACAAAGATGCCCACATTAACTGGTCAAAGAGCTTCACCAACTTTGTCGAGCTTAATGGACGCTCGTTCGAGCTGGGTGCCATGACTCTCTTTGGCCTGCACAACCCGTTTGCCATCGTCAAACAGGGTGGCCTGGGTGTCCAGATGATCACCAAGGGCCGAATGCCACCCGTACCTGAGCGCATCCGCAATATGCCGCAGCTCACCGCCATCCTCAACGAGGCCAAGCGGATTGCTGAAGAAGAGGAGGTGTAAAGTGAGCCAATCTACTGGTCATTATGGGTTTTATCCCGGCTGTTCGATGGGCGCCACGGCCCGTTCCTATCTGCAATCAACTGAGGCCATCTGCAAGGCGCTTGGGCTGACCCTCAAGGAAGTCGATGACTGGAACTGCTGCGGCGCATCTGAGTATATCAGCATGAACTCAGTAGCGGCCTACAGCCTGATCGCCCGCAACCTGTCGCTGGCGGCACAGGAAGGACATACCGATCTGGTAGCACCCTGTAATATGTGCTTCCTGAATCTGCACAAAGTTGATGGATACATGGAAAAGTATCCAAAGATCAATCAGCAGGTTGGCCGGGCCTTAGCAGCCGGCGGTCTATCCTACAAAGCAGGCAGTGTCCACGTCCGTCATCTACTCGACATTGTGGTTGAGGATGTTGGGATCGATGCCGTCACCGCGAAGATCACACGCCCGCTCAAGGGGCTGCGCGTCGCGCCGTACTATGGCTGTCTGCTGACCCGCCCGGATAGCCGGTACAGCCCGGAGTATCCTACCCATCTCGATGATCTACTTGAAGCGTTGGGTGCCACGGTGGTTGAGTTCCCGCTCAAGACACAATGCTGTGGCGGCCACATGACCCAGATCAAAGAAGCAACGGCCTACGATATGATACGACGCATCTTGCAGAACGCGGCAGAAGACCAGGCCGATGCCATTGTGACGATCTGCCCAATGTGCCAGCTGAACCTGGATGCTTTCCAGCCGCAGGTTAACGGCATGTTCAAGACTAAGTTCCATCTCCCGGTTCTGTACTTCACCCAGATGATGGGAGTGGCCTTTGGCCTCTCAAACAAGGAACTGGGTATCGGGAGCGAGATCACTTCTTCCAAAACAGCGTTTCGCAAAATTGGGCAGGAAGAACCCGAAGAGCAAAAATCCCTGAAGCGTGACAAAAACGCGCTGCCCATGCCGCGGCTTTAGCGCGCCGGAAAGGACATCGAGACGATGAGTGAAGCCAGAATTGGTGTTTATGTGTGTCACTGCGGCAGCAATATCGCCGGTACGGTCGATGTGGCCGCGGTGGCTAAATGGGCTGAGGATCTCCCCAATGTGGTCGTCAGCCGCGATTACAAGTTTATGTGCTCCAGCCCCGGGCAGGAGATGATCGAGACGGATATCAAGGAGCTGGGTCTCACCCGGGTGGTTGTCGCTTCGTGCAGCCCACATCTGCATGAGCCGACCTTCCGTGGTGCCTGCTCGCGCGCCGGATTGAACCCCTACCTGTTCGAGATGGCCAACATCCGCGAGCAGGACTCGTGGGTGACCACCGATCAAGTCGAGGCGACCAAGAAGGCCATGTCGCTGGTGGCGGCTGCTGTCAGCCGCGTGGCCTATCAGCAACCGCTCGAATCGCTGTTCGTGCCGATCGACCCCAACGTGTTGGTGGTTGGCGGCGGCGTGGCCGGCATCCAGGCCACCCTGGAGATCGCCGACAGCGGCCGGCACGTTTATCTGGTCGAGCGCGAGCCCTCGATTGGCGGCCACATGGCCCAGCTCGATAAGACCTTCCCGACCCTGGACTGCTCGGCCTGCATCCTGACGCCCAAGATGACGAATGCGGCCAACCATCAGAACGTCACCCTGTTTACCTGGAGCGAAGTTGAGAAAGTCGAAGGGTATGTGGGCAACTTCACCGTCACCATCCGTAAGCGCGCCCGCTATATCGACGAGCCGCTGTGCACGGGCTGCGGCGTGTGCCAGGAAAAATGCCCCAAAAAGGTCATCGACGATGTCTTTGAGGCCGGGATAGGCTACCGCAAGGCGGTCTACATTCCTTTCCCGCAAGCCGTGCCCAACACACCGGTGATCGACCGTGACAATTGTATTTTCTTCGAGAAGGGAACCTGTAAGGCCTGCGAGAAGTTCTGCCCCACCGGCGCTATTAAGTTCGATCAGGAAGACGAGATCATCACCCTCAAGGTCGGCAATATCATCCTGGCCACCGGGTATGACTTGTTCGATGCCCGCCGCATCCCCCAGTACGGCTATGGGCGATTGGAGAATGTCTTCTCCAGCCTGGAGTTCGAGCGGTTGACCAATGCTGCCGGCCCCACCCTGGGCAGGGTCGTGCTGCGCGACGGCGTGACGGTGCCCAAGTCGGTCGGCATCATTCACTGCGTGGGCAGCCGCGATAAAAACTACAACAATTACTGCTCCAGCATCTGCTGTATGCAGTCGCTTAAGTTTGCCCACATGGTCAAAGAAAGAACCGGCGCGGAGGTGTACGAGTTCTACATCGACATCCGTACGCCGGCCAAGGCTTACGATGAGTTTTACCAGAAAGTGCTGGGCGAAGGCACGCACTTCATCCGCGGTCGAGTGGCCGAAGTGACCGACGCGGCCCGGCAGCCGGGTGAAGAGGGCAAGCTGATCATCCAGGCCGAAGATACGCTGATCGGCAAGCAGCGCCGCATTCCGGTCGATATGGTGATTCTCTCATCGGGGTTGGAGGCACGCGCTGATGCGAAAGAGGTCGCCATCAAGTTCGGGATCTCATGCAGCGCCGACGAGTGGTTCATCGAGAAGCACCCCAAGCTCGACCCGGTCGCCACTATGACCGACGGCGTTTTCGTCGCCGGCGCCTGCCAGGGCCCGAAGGACATCCCGGCCTCGGTAGCGCAGGGCTCAGCCGCTGCCGCCCGGGTGATGTCGCTCATTGGCCAGGGCGAGGTCGAGATCGAGGCCGCTACCGCCATCGTGAACGAGGAGACCTGTGTCGGTTGTCAGGAGTGCATCCCCTCTTGCCCCTACGGGTCCATCGAGTTCCTGGAAGACAAAAAGAAAGCGCATATCATCGAGGCGCTGTGCAAGGGCTGTGGCACCTGCGTGGGCACCTGCCTATCCAAGTCGATCACCTTGCGGCATTTCACCGATGAGCAGCTGGTCAATGAGATGATCGGCGCCATGCAGTCGATGAAGCTCTTCGAGGCTCAGGATCTTGTGATAGTAGAGTAGTTGTTGATAGGCAGAATATTGATCGATTGTGTGATTGTGTGATTGATCGGTTGCTTTTCAATCGTCAACCCATAGACATGAACATAGGTTGTGACCCGTCACCCATCACCCATCACCCATCACTGTTTTATGAGGAGGCATAATGGTCGAGCCTAAAATTATCGGATTTCTATGCAATTGGTGCTCGTATCGCGGCGCCGATACGGCCGGCATGGCCCGCATGAAGTATCCGCCCAACGTCAAGATTATCCGTGTCCCGTGCAGCGGGCGCATCTCGCCCGAGCTGGTACTGCGCAGCTTCCGAGAAGGCGCCGACGGTGTCATGGTGCTGGGTTGCCACATCGGCGATTGCCATTATGGGACTGGCAACCATCGCACTGCCAAGCGTATGCCGGTGCTCAAAAAGCTGCTCGAATACAACGGCATCGAGCCGGAGCGGCTGTGCGTCGACTGGGTGTCGGCGGCTGAAGGCGAGAAGTTCGCTACGCTGATCCGGGAGTTTACCGAGACCATCAAGGCCCTGCCGCCCTTTGTGGAGGTGATCAAATGACCGACCGCCTACCCGCTTTGCAAGAAGTGATCGGGAAGCTATTGCCGGATGTCGATGGTGTACTGGGGCTGAAAGTCGGCCCGGCGGGCATCGTCTCGCCGCACTTGTTCGTGAAAGACCTGGCCGATGAGCTGGCGAGCCTGGCCATTTGGCCAAAGGAGCCGCTGCCCGGTACGCTCAAGATCATCCAGAAGGCACACCCTGATGCGAAATTGGCCATCGTCTGCCGCGGCTGCGAAGAGCGCGGCATCGTCGAGATGGCCAAGCATTACCAGATCGATCTGGCCAATGTGACGCTGATCGGATTGCAGTGTACGCAGGAAGAGGCGGAGTTTTGCCGCTGTGCCAAACCTTTCACCGTTCACGCCCAGACCACCATCGGGACGCCGATTGCCGGGGTTCCTGACACGCTGACCGATGAATTCGCCGCCTTGAGCCGCGAGGAGAAACTGGCTTTCTGGAAAGAAGAGTTCCTGCACTGCATCAAGTGCTACGGCTGCCGCAACATCTGCCCCCAGTGCTTCTGCAATGTCTGTACGCTGGAAGATGAGACATGGGTCGAGACCGGTCGCCTGCCGATGCCTCAGCCGGCGATGTACCACCTGATACGGTCGATGCACATGACGGCCAAGTGCGTCGCCTGCCGCGAGTGCGAAGAGACTTGCCCGGCCGGCATCCCGATGGCCATCCAGTTCCGCCTGATCGCCCGCGACGTCAAGGAGATGTTCAACTACGAGACCGGCGCCGAGATCGACCAGCCGCCGCCGCAGCTCCTGGTATTGGAAGAAGGCGAGTACGAGCGCACCGGGCTGCCGCACTAACGACCCGATGGCACGATCGGTTTTTGGCTGTTAGCCGTAGGATGGGCAACCATTCTCTAGTTCGGAGGAATAACATGGACATTCGCAAAATCTACGAATATGCATTACAACGTGAATATGAAGGCAAACGTTTTTTCGAGGAGAACGCCGGAAGGCTCAAACATGCCGCGGCCATGAGTGCTTTCAAAGCCCTGGCAGGAGAAGAGCAAAAACACATTGAATTCATCGAGCACCAGATTCAACTGCTGGGTGACGGCAAATTCTCGAGCATCGAGATGGGCGATACCATGGAAAGGGCCGGCTTCTTCACTCAGCGCGCCCAGTCGGAGCTGCTCGACCAGACTGTTCTGGAGGCCATGGTACCCGATCTGCCCGTCTTGCGCATGGCTTACCTGATCGAGCATGATTTTGCCGAGTTCTATGAAACAGCCGCTCACAAAGCCGAGGGTGATGCCAGGAGCGTGCTGGAAATGCTTGCCCGCTGGGAGCGCATCCACGAGAAGCTTTTTAAGGAATTTCACGATACAGCCTTCGAACAGTATGCTCAAATGCCATGGGGAGGATGATGCGTTCATCATCGATATGACACCGGAAATACCACAATAAACAGAATTGCATAACAACGCCCACAGCAAGCAACCTTGCTGTGGGCGTCTTTATTTATATCGGCTACTCGCGTTTGACAATCTGTTAAGGTGTTGACATTTTCCGGGGCTGGTACCTATCCGTAGGCCGTTTCGTAATGCAATTCTGTTTTGCCTGCTCGCCAACCTGCCGGTATGAAGGCTACAACAGGCCCTAGAAATCTTTGTGCAATAAGGTACAATTGAGACCACATTGGGATTTGTGTAGAGACATACCCGCATTTTATCGGAGGAGATATATCGGCGTGACGACAGAGGCAACACCCTTCAATCTATCATTATATTCAATACATGGAAAAGGAGTTTATTTCTTATGAGCGATCAACCTATCAATTTCGATGCAGTTCTTCCTCCGGCAATGGCTACCAAGGCAGAGGATTTAGGTGTCAAGAAAGCCAGTTTACCTTCCCTGAATATGTTTCTCTTGGCGATCCTGGCTGGCGCATTTATCGCCGTTGGCGCCGTTTTTGCCACTACCATCAGCGCAGGTGGTATGACCGTCAAAGACGCAGCCGGCGCGGCAGCCTTCTCGACCGGCCTGCCCTACGGCGTAACCCGCCTGCTCACCGGGTTGGTCTTCAGTACCGGCCTGATCCTGGTTGTCGTTGGTGGCGCGGAGCTGTTCACCGGCAACAACCTGATCATGATGGCTTTTGCCAGCAAAAAGGTTTCCTTGGGAGGATTGCTCCGCAATTGGGGGATTGTCTACCTGGGTAACTTCGTTGGCTCAGTGGCTACTGCCTATATTGTGTTTTTGGGCAAGCAATACGGCTTTGGGGGAGGCGCTATTGGCCTGACGGCGCTCAACATCGGTAACGCGAAGTGCGATCTTGGTTTTATCCAGGCAGTCGCCTTGGGTATCATGTGTAACGCTCTGGTCTGCATGGCTGTCTGGTTGTGCTACTCCGCTCGCACCACTACCGACAAGATCCTGGCGATCATTCCCCCCATCTCCTGCTTTGTCGCCGCCGGCTTCGAGCACAGCGTCGCGAATATGTATTTCATCCCGGTAGCCCTGCTCATCAAGGATTTCGGCGATCCGGCCTTCTTTCAGGCCATTGGCAAGACCGCTGCCGATTTCTCTCACTTGACCTGGGGAAACTTTTTCTTCGCCAACTTGCTGCCGGTTACCATTGGGAATATTATCGGCGGCGCGGTGATGGTTGGCCTGGTTTATTGGTTCGTCTACCTGCACAAGCAATCATAGACCCGACCGCTTGTTGCTCTGTTGAACAATGTTATGGAATCTGATTGGTGGCTGACCCGGATAGGATGAAATAAGCCGATTCTGGGTCAGTCCCTATCACTTGATGATCAACGCATTGCTCAGCACTATTTTCAAAGGAACGCTATGAAAAACGCCGTGATACCGGTAGCCGGATTAGGAACGCGATTGCTGCCGGCTACGAAATCCCAGCCCAAGGAAATGCTGCCGGTAGGGCGAAAACCCATCGTCCAGTACATCGTTGAGGAACTCATCCGTGTTGGCATCGATGAGTTTCTCTTCATTACCGGCCCCGGCAAGACATCCATCGAGAACCATTTTGATATCAACCACGAGCTGGTTCAAAGTCTGCGTGAAAAAGGTAAGGAAGAACAACTTGCCGAGCTTGAGTTCGATCGCTTTCACGTTCAGTATTATTACACGCGCCAGCGGCAGCTGCTCGGTCTGGGACATGCAATCTTGTGTGCTCGCTCGTTTGTAGGCCAGGAGCCGTTTGTTGTAGCATTGGGAGATTCTCTCATTGGGCTAAACGCGCAAAGCGATATTGTCCAGCGTATGCAGCGATGCTTCGAAGCGCACGCCTGCACAGCTGTGATCGCCTTCGAAGAAGTACCTGAACACGAGATCCCTCAATATGGCATTGCCAGGCCGAAAAGCAACGATGTATTCTTCGAAGTCCTGGACATTGTCGAAAAGCCGGAGCGGGAAGAAGCGCCCAGCAATCTCGCTGTTGCGGCTCGGTACATCTTCACCCCCAAGATCTTCGAGGCCCTCGACCGCACCGGGGTGGGAAAGGGCGGCGAGATTCAGCTCACCGATGCCATCAAGCTGCTGATCGAAGACGGTGAGCGCGTTTACGGCGTGCGACTGAACAGCAACGAGCACCGCTACGATATCGGTAACTTCGAGTCGTACTTTAGGGCATTCATCGAATTTGCTCTTGTGGACGAGAAATATGGGGCATCTTTACGTGAGTATATCGATACGTTGAAAGGTTCTTAGCCAATGGAGATTATCCGCAAGCAGGTTTTTGCCCGCGCCGGATTACTCGGCAATCCCTCTGACGGCTATCACGGCAAGACCATTGCCGTCAGTGTGCGGAACTTCGCGACCGAGGTAGTTTTGTACGAATGGGATGAGGTCGAGATTGTCCTGGCGCAAAACGACCGCGCCCGCTTCCGTTCGATTCACGATCTGGCCCATGATGTACAGCTGCACGGCTATTACGGCGGCATCCGCTTGATCAAGGCGACCATCAGGCGTTTTGTGGCGTACTGTCGGGCGCAAGGTCTGCCGCTGCACGACCGCAACTTCTCTATTCGCTACGAGACGACTATTCCCCGCCAGGTTGGGCTGGCCGGCTCCAGCTCGATCATCATTGCCACTCTGCGCTGCTTGATGGAATACTACGGCATCGATATGCCGCTCGAAATCCAACCCGGCTTTGCCTTGTCCATCGAGGCTGAAGAGCTGGGCATTGCGGCCGGATTACAGGATCGAGTCATTCAGTGCTATGAGAATGTTGTCTTCATGGACTTCGATCGGAGCCGGGAGTGCATTGTCAACGGCCTGACCTGTTATGCCTACGAGCCTCTGCGCCTGACCGAGCCGCCGCCGCTGTACCTGGCCATCCACAACGCGCTCAGTGAGCCAACTGAGACCTTCCATAACGATCTGCGAGGACGGTTCCTGCGCGGCGAGGAAAGCGTGGTGAATGCCATGCAGCACTTTGCCGATCTGGCTGTTGAGGGCCGCGACGCGCTTATCTCAGGGGATGTCGATCGGCTGGGAAGACTCATCGATGAGAATTTCGATACCCGCCGCGCTATCTGCCGTTTGCCGGATTGGCAGATACAGATGGTAGAGACTGCCCGGCAGTGTGGCGCTAGTGCCAAGTTTGCCGGGTCGGGTGGAGCGATTGTCGGTGCCTACGATGGGGAAACGATGTTCGAGCGGCTGAGCGTCGAGATGGCACGCATTGGCTCACAGGTCATCAAACCTCGAATATACCCTGCGGACAGTCGATAGCGTGGAGGTGTTAGGGCCGGCACACGGCCGGTCTCACTATCGAACGCCTCAAGTCGTTCCGGAGCTACATCCGGTTGTACAAGTGCCGCAGGCCTCGCCACCTTTGGCCGCTACCAGTGACATCTTCCTCTTCACATTGTCACTGTTGCAGGTCGGGCAAGACACCTGATCGGCGTCGCTCATGCCGCGAACGAGCTTCTCGAATTCCTCTCCACAATCTGGGCATTTGTATTCGTAAATCGGCACGTCTCTTACCTCAACTATCTTGGTTTCTTCAATAGAGTCGCGATGTCATTCAAGATTCTTACTTTGCTTTGGTCATCCGGACACGTCCGCGCAGCCAGTCGAGCCAGGCAGACAGGCCCTCGCCGGTGCGGCAGGAGATCGGCAGGAAGGTGATGCCGGGGTTGAGCGCCTCCAGCCCGCGGCGGAAAGTGTCGACATCAAAAGTTTCGATGGCCAGGTAGTCGATCTTGTTGAGCAGCAGCACATCCGCGTCTTGGAACATGGCCGGATATTTGTAGGGTTTGTCGTCACCCTCCGGCACGCTGGCGATAACGACGTTGGCATGGGCGCCCAGCGCAAAGTGGGCCGGGCAGACCAGGTTGCCGACATTTTCGATGATCAGCAGGTCGATCGATGGGAGATCGAGGCGGGGCAGCACAGCCGCTACCATGTTGGCATCGAGATGGCATGATCCGCCCGTGTTGATCAGCTCGACCGGGATGCCCGTGCCGGCAATCTTCTCGATGTCGACCGGCACCACATCCCCATCGACGGCTGCGATACGAAACTCTTCCTTGAGCGCCTCGATGGTGCGCAGGATCAAACTGGTCTTGCCGCCTCCCGGTGAAGCCATCAGGTTGACGGCAAAGACACCGGCCTCATCGAACTGAGAACGGATTTGCAGCGCCAGCGCATCGTTGGCGCTGAGGATGTTCTCTTGAATGGAGATAGTTTTCCCGTCCGGCATCCTATTTCCTTCCTGTGCCTACCGGCGATCTTTATTTCGCCACCGTCTGGTTGTGCTATAACGCCTGATGGCGGCGATGTCGATATCGTCGTCATCCTCCTCCTCAATTGTTTTGGCCGAGCTAAGCAAGGTCATGCCGATGAAAAACACAAATATCGCTATGACCGTCAGCGCAATCGAGCCAATACACAAGGCCACTGTTTGCAGGATATCGATCCAGTTTTGCATTTGTTTTATCGACCTATTCTATTTCGACACTTGTCAGCGAAAACTGAGTTCCATCAATCGTGATAACGCGATTTGACCGGCATTTAGGGCACCGGCCTTTGAAGTCGATCATCCCAAACTCATGTTGGCAATCTGAACATTGAAACCGTCCCGGAATGCGCTCAAAGTGTAACACGGCCTCCTCAGCAATGGTATCCTTAGCCACGAATCCCCAGTAGAACTGGAGCGATTCATCCACCACTGACGCAAACTCACCAACTGCCAGATTGAGGGCAGTGATGCGCGTTGCTCCGGCTGATTCAGCGTGGCGAATCGCCAAAGACAGCAGATGCTTGGTGATACCTAACTCGTGCATTCTTCACCCTGATCAACTTCAATTGACACGCACCGATCGATTATAAAGAATGTCCCCCGCTTCTCAAAAAAGTGGGTAACATACCCCCTCGCTCATACACCGGCCGATCGATCAGCCTGTCATCACGGTGAGTTGTCTGCTGATGATAGGTGTCAACTTAAGCCCAATACCACCCTTTTCGCTACGGCTACTGTCATTCCCGTGAAAACGGGAATGACACACAGATCTCCAGAACGTCGAGCAATACCAGGCTCTTAAGTTGACACTTATGGTTGACGTATCTATCTCGGACCCAGCAGCGGAGACCGTCCGGATGAGGAAAAACGAGACATTCGGCAAAAGATTGGGCTCTTTGAGATCGAGCCGGAGCTTCATGAGATGCAGCCGGGGCTTCATGATATCGAGCCGGGGCTTCATGAGATCGAGCCGGGGCTTCATGGTATCGAGCCGGAGCTTCATGATATCGAGCCGGAGCTTCATGAGATGCAGCCGGGGCTTCATGAGATGCAGCCGGGGCTTCATGAGATCGAGCCGGGGCTTCATGAGATCGAGCCGGGGCTTCATGGTATCGAGCCGGGGCTTCATGGTATCGAGCCGGAGCTTCATGAGATGCAGCCGGGGCTTCATGATATCGAGCCGGAGCTTCATGAGATCGAGCTTATAGGGGGTGACAAGGTTGTGTTACAATGATAGGAGCTCGTCTACCAGGTGTAGCAGGAACTCGTCATTGAATGTCTCTGTCTGAGCCGCTCGCCTATTCTCGAAGTTGAACAATATCGGCTCAATCGCATACAGCAGATCTATATCGAGCCTTCCAGGTTCCAACAGGCATCGACATCTCCGGAGGTCTCTTGAGGTCACCAAGCTACTATTCACATAGACCATCCGGCAAACCGCGGCCTTGAGTGAATCGACAGCCACCTTCAAGCCCTGAATCAGTTCCATAGGATCGGACGAGAACCCAAAACGCCCAACAAATGCTTGTCAGGTAGACCGGCACCAGGTTGTCCCGTTGGAGTGTCCACGCTAAACTATGCTTTGCTGTTGAGTTCGTTCTCCGGCAGTCACAATAAAGCTGGAGGGCACAAGCCCGGATCCCAGATCGTCTAAGTCTCGGCAAGGCACTTAGGAGCTATTTGAGAAGCCCATTGTGAATCAAGAAACCAGGGTTTTTCACGGGTAAGTTACAGTTCTCGACAAAACAAAACCCTGGTTTCTTTGTGGGTGTCGCCTTTTCAGACAGCTTCTCAGGAATGAGAATTAAGTACCTTACCCATCCATAGTCTTTATGACAGGCTCGCAACCGGGAAAGTTGTTTAATCGATCGCCATTCCTTCGCTTGTTGCCTGCCAGGAACGGTGTGCAGGCGATCATGCGAATCTGTTGGCAAGCATAAGACGTGACATTCGGGCTCATTGGAGAGGTGATTTTGTGAGGTCTGGCATGGAGAACGGTATTATCCGGCGATGGATGGTGGCGCTGATTGCCGTCGTTGGGCTGGCGGCCTGCGAGTCTTCGCCGGTATCACCAACTCCCACATTGTTTGAGTTTCCAACCTGGCCGCCACCTGACGATTCCAAAACGGGCGCTATGGTGACGCCCGCAGTACCTATTGTGACGCCGGTAGCCAAGACACCGGTCATTGGGGTTACATTTGCCGCCGGGCAGCCTGGCCCCATTGGATCGGAAGTAGCCTGGGATACTGACTGTGATCTCGATGCGGAGTTCGTAGCCGATGTTACTGTCCCCGATTACACGGAAGTAAAGCCGGGAGCATCGTTCACCAAGGTATGGCGCGTAAAAAATATGAGCACCTGCGATTGGCGTGGTGGGTTTTCTTGGGTTTTCGTGGCAGGGGACCTGATGAGTGATCCCCCGCAAGTGCTCGTACCGCCAACCGGTCAAGGAGAAACAGCCGACATCTCGGTATCTATGATCGCCCCAATGTCTCCTGGTACCTATCGCAGTATGTGGCAGATGCAAGCTCCCAATGAGAAGCTGTTTGGCGCCAAGGCATTTACGATTATCACTGTACCGGGCGCCGGCGCGGCGGCCTCATCGCCCAATACGGTGCCGTCTCTGCCGTCTGATCGTCCTATTATCTCTGGTGTCACGTCTCAATCGCGGCAAATCTTCCTGGCGGGTCAGGCGCTAGGCAATCGGCCCAATGTCTTTTCCCGGGTGGGGGATAGCATCACCCATACTCCTACCTATCTGGACGACATTGGGCTTGGACGGACCGTGTGGCACGAATATGGAGGGCTTGCGCCTGTCGCCGGCTACTTCAGCAAAGAGATAGCCAGAACAGGCAATTCTTTTCATAGTTATTCTTTGGCATCTTATGGTGGTTGGACAGTTAACGACTTGCTAAATCCTGCCAAAGCCGATCCGGTGTGTGCCGGTTCCGCGCCACTCGATTGTGAGTATTACCATGTTAAGCCCTCGGTAGCCATTATCATGATCGGCACCAATGATTGTACGGGCCATATACCGCTTGATGCCTATCAGGCAGACCTGAACCGTGTCGTAGAGATATCAATCGAAAAGGGTGTCATCCCGGTACTGACTACCATCCCCTGGACCAGTTACAATGACGCAGGTCAGTACAATGCCGTGATCATGGCCACGGCTCGCGCGCACGACACGCCGCTGATCGATTACTGGGCAGCGATGGAGAAGGCTCCCAATCATGGCGTCAGTGGCGATAACGTTCATCCCTCCATACCTCCTGATGGCAACTGTGCCAATTTCAGCGCCGAGAACCTGAAATATGGCTACACCATTCGCAATCTGGTCACTTTGCAAATGCTGGATGCTCTCTGGCGACAGGTATTATATTAAGAGGGAACAGTCATGATACAACAAGAGTTGAATACCAAGCTAACAATTGGGGGCCTATGTGTTTATGTGTTGGCCTATACCGGCTGGCTGATAACGATGTCGATAGGATTGGCTTCTGTCTTCTACACGCGCCATGTTATCGATATGGTCTGGCGTGCCATGGGGGCACTTGCCGGGATCGATCCGGTGATCGTTACAACAAGGGTGCGATGCTTTGACCGCATTGGCACGCCTGTGATGCTGCTGCTCTGGACAGTCTTTGCGTTTTATGCAGAATACCGCTACCGGTCAAGCGTCGACGCAGCCAAGCGCAGGCAATTCAGACAGGGAATAGACTCCTATCACCCATCCTGGCAACCAAGTCACCTGCGAGATTGGGGGATCGACATCCTGACTCGCCGGTTCCTGATGATCACAAGTATTCCGATCATCATTTTTGCTATTGCCTATCTGGTCCAGGAGATTACGATTGGGAGGCTCTGATCGATGAGCAACGGCCCGAAAAAGAAGCCCCGGACAGGTCAATGTCTGGGGCTTCTTAGATCTCGTCATCCCATCTCCAGCAGCACCTTCAAGACACCTTTCTGCCCGGCCTTTACCATCGCATCCAGGCCATGATCCAGACTGTAGCGAGCATCGATCAGCGGCTCAACTTCAATCAGATATCGCTTTAACAAACGGATAGCCGCGTCGAATGGGCCGCAGCGCGAACTGGTCACAGTTACCTCATCGACCACCACTCGTGTCATGTCGGCTACAGGTTTGGCGTGATAAGTGCTTTTGAGATGAATGATGCCGCGTGGCCGGACCAGGGTGAGCGCATCGGCAAAGCCTTCCTCGGTACCGGTACAGTCTACAACAACATCGATGCTTTTGGGCTCGATGCTCTCAAACACCGCCACGTCGATTCCCCACTCAGAGAGTAGCTCGTTCTGGTGCAGATGGTGGACTACAACAGACAGATGGCAGCCCTGTAGCGCAATCACCTGCGCAGCCAGAAGGCCAAGCTTACCGGCCCCCAGTACCACAACCCGATGATGCGGGCTGATATGGGTCATGTGAAGGATTTGGAGCGCAGCAGCCAATGGCTCGATGAAGACAGCTTGTTCGTCGCTGATCTCATCCGGCAAAAGACGAAGATTGGCCTGGGGCAAGGTCAGGTAATCGGCAAAGGCTCCATTGTGGTTAAAAATCCCCAGAGTGGCGCGGTTCGGGCATTGTGTAGATATGCCTTGATGACAGGTCTCGCAATTCCCACAAGCCAGGTTGATTTCCCCGGCTACGCGCTTGCCATCCCACTCGCCACCCTGGACCAGGCCGACAAACTCGTGGCCCAAGATCCCCTTGAACCCCATGTACCCCTGGACGATCTCCAGGTCGGTGTTGCAAATGCCTGCCTTCAAAACTCTTACCAATGCTTCTCCCGGCCCAGGGACGGGTTCAGGATAGGCAGGATCAAAACTCAGCTTCTGGTCGAACACTAATGCGCGCATTGTCTCCCCCAGAATATCAGGAACATGGCATATTGAGCCATACCGCCAGACTACAGTTCGACGTTCAGGTTGTAACAGGTTTCTTAGTAAACGGCAGCTCACCCTTCTCCCAAGAGACCAGCAGCGGCACAGCGTTGAAGATGGATGAATAGGTGCCGCTGAGCAAACCGATCAGCAAGATGACAATAAACTGCCTGATGGTGGCACCTCCAAACAATAAAATGGCCACCATTACGAAGATTGCATTGAGCTGGGTTGCCAGTGATCGGTGCACGGTTTCGAGGATCGAGCGGTTGACGATCATCTCGTAGCTGTCGCCGCGATGTTTGGGCAGATTCTCGCGGATACGGTCAAAGACCACGATGGTATCCTGGACAGAATAGCCGACTACAGTAAGCATGGCAGTCAGGAATAGAGCGTCGACTTCCCAACCGAGGGCAATACCGAGACAAGACATCACTCCCATCGCAATCAGGATATCATGAATCATCGCCGCGATAGCACAGGCGCCATACCGGACGGCATGAGGAACGCGCCGGAAGGTGAACCAGATAAAACCCAGGATGATGATCGCGGCTGCCAGCACAGCCCAGATGGCAGCCCTGGTGACCTCGCTGCCGATAGACGGATCGACCACGTCAAAGGTCGACTGAGATGCGTCAATCGGTGCAACATTTTCTGATAGGGCTGACTTGAGTTCGGCTTGCTCTTCGGGCATCAGATCGCCGGCCCGGATCTGCCAGGTGTTGTCTTCAGCCGCGCCAAACCGTTGAATGACGGGATCGTCCTGCCCGAACCGGGTGTAAACATCTCTGATGTCGGTCTCGGTTGCCGGTTCCGTGAACTTCACGATAAACAGGCTGCCTCCCTTGAAATCAATGCTCAGCCGCACCGGGCTGCCAAAGGTAACGGTTGAATAAATCATCGCGGCGATGCCCGGTACGATGAACAAAGTCGAGATCAGGTAATATAAGCCACGTCGTTGGGCAAAATTAAACATTGTCTACCTCTCTAAGGAATGGTGGTTCAATAACTTTTTCCGTCGAGCCTGCAATAAGGATTGTGGATGGGTAAAGTTAATCAATTCTCATTCCTAAAGCCCTAGCAGCCAACGCCGGGATGTTAATGCCTCTTCAGAGACAGGCATCAAGATAAAGTGCAAAAATGTGCGGGTGGCGATCACCGCCGTGAACAAGTTGATCACAAGACCGATTCCTAACGTAAGGGCAAACCCGGTCACCGCGCCGGCTCCATAGCTGGTGCCAAACGCATACAAGATGAAACAGATAATGAGTGTGGACAGGTTCGAGTCGCGGATGGATGTCCAGGCACGGTCGAATCCGGCATCGACGGCTGTTTTCAGCCGCTTGCCGGCTCGTAGCTCTTCCTTCATGCGTTCGAAGATCAGGATGTTACCATCGACCGCCGTGCCGACTGAGATCAAGAAGCCGGTAATGGCCGGCAGTGTCAGTGTGACCGGCACCAACTTAAAGATGGCGAAGTTCAGCGCAGCGAAAGTTAACAGTGCCAGGGCAGCTGAGATGCCGGGCACGCGATAGTAAATCAGCATGAAGAGCAGTACAACACCGATACCGATAATACCCGCTCGCGTACTCTGCTCGACAGAGATCTGGCCGAGCGTTGGGCCAACCGTATTCGTGGACTGTATCCGAAGCGGAACCGGCAGCGCGCCGTATTTCAACTGGGTTGCCAGCTGATTGGCTTCATCCAGGGTGAACTGACCTGTGATAATGCCTTCTCCATCAGTGATATGAGCTTGAATGGTGGGCGCCGAGATCACCACGCCGTCCAGCACAATGCCCAGAACCTTATCGATATGAGTCTTGGTGTAATCACTAAAGATAGTGGCTCCCTCGGGTGTCATCTTGAATGCGACGACATACCGGGTCCCCACACTCTGCTCCATTGTCACATTAGCTGTTACGAGCATTTCACCAGTCATCACTGTGTGGTAGATTTTTTCTTCTGTGACAACAGGCTCCGATGTCTCTGTCGGCTCCGCCTCGGAGGTGGCCTCGCCTTCAGTTATCGGGGCAGTATCTTGCTGTCTCTGAACATGATCCGTCAAGATAGGTGTTCCTGGTGGAAGTGCTACATCCATCTCGACGAACTCCAGCAGAGCCGTTTGGCGGATGAGATCGGTGGCCCGTTCGGGATCCTGGTAACCCGGCAGCTCGATGATCAGACGGCGCTTGCCGCTGATCTGGACGACAGGTTCGAGGGCTCCCAGGGCATTGATACGATTCTCAACGATACGGCGGACCTCGTTCATCGACTCTCGGCTGGGATCTTCACCGCTGGGCAAATCGGCCTCCAGCAATACTTGCAATCCGCCTGCCAGATCCAGGCCCTGCCGGACAGCGACAGGCTTATCGATTTCCGGAGTACCATCATTATTCAGATCAATAACAATGCCTGAAGTACTGGGGAGACAGACCCAGCCTGCAAAAACGACCAACAAAACGGTAAAAGACAACCAGACAACCTGATGATTGGGTCGAAAGGTGATCAGCAACACCACAACAATGACACAGGCTGCCAACCAGATAATAGGAAAGATAGTCAAGGGTATGCTCCTTGCCGGTCAAATTGAGGTAAGAGGTAATAGGCAGCACGGAATGTTAACGTGTTGCTGGGTGACTGTCAAAAAAGCTGTCAGCAAAGGAATAGGGGATTATCGATATACGTGTAAATTGTACAGTAACCAACATTGACAAGATACAGCATACGCCACTATCAGCATACTGTTTGTTTCACGCCAACAATGCCGGTCGCCTTTACCCAAGACCCGTCGTAACTATTCAGACATGATATCAGTGAGAAAAGGTGGACAATAATGAGCACCAGATAGTCTTCCAGCAGATCAAACACCTGTCACTTCTCGACCTTCTCTGCCTCGATACCTCCCAAGTTGGTATTGCAACGCCCGCAATGCCCAACTGAGTGCGCTTGAACCCGATCCGGCTTATCTACAAGGCTCCAGTCGATGTCCGATATGCCCAAACAGACCACCCGATTTCCTCTCTCCCGAACGCGGTCATCCTGCTTTGTTCAACCCGTCGCCGGCAGGTGGCTTACCACTATTGTGGCTATCTTTCTTTAGTTCGTCGACCTTTGCCTCTAATGCCCGTATTTTCTGATACGACCTCTCATACATAGCCAGACTAGCCTCTTTACACAAGGCTCGTAGATCTTCGATAGTCGGCAACGGTTCTGGGAGCATGTATCATATTTTCTCAGTCATGTGTATGATTCGCGTTAGACTTCTCAACCTGGCTGAATAGTTACGACGAAGAATTGCTTTCTCGGGCGCAGACACTGTGGGTGTGGATCGATTTGAGAACAGGCCGGCCAATTCGCATTCCGGAACATTTCCTGGACGAGTTGGCCGACAACTTAGCGGTGGAGACATAATCACCACTGTCACCCGCGGTGATCGCCGGATGGCAGAGAACTCCTCTCAGGCCGCTTTGTCCCTGTCTACGGGCAGGCACACGGTGAATGTGCTTCCCTGGTTGATTCCTGGTGAGCAGGCCCTGATTGTTCCCCCCATGGCATCGACCAGTTTCTTTGCAATATATAGGCCTAGTCCCAGCGATTTTTCGTCACCGGTCGGTCTGGCGCTAAGCCGCGCAAACTTGGTAAAAAGACGGACATGATCTTCTTCCGATAAGCCAAGCCCTTCATCTGTCACCTCGATAGTCACAGATTGGCTATCTCTGAACAGCCGAACCGTGACAGATGTGTTGCTGAGAGAATATTTAATCGCATTCGAGATCAGGTTAGATAACACTTCTCCCAACAGCGTAGCATCTATTTGAATCTGATAGTCGTCCTTGCTCCCTTCATAGCTGAGCGCAATGTGTTTTTCCGAAGCCAAAGTTGCGTATTGCTCCAGTACCTGAGCGATAATCGCTCCAGGAAAGCCGGGCTGCAATTGAACATGGATGGGCTTATCGTCGATCTGCGCAACATCCAGTAAGCGGGTGATGATCAATACCATTTGATCTTTGGCCTCTTTAAGGACATCGAGGTGCTTAGAAATCTTCTCGACGGTCAGAGAGGCATAGTATTCTTTCAAAATATCGACCTTGAGCGCCATGGCTGCCAGGATGTTGCCCAGGTCATGGGCCAAAATACTCAGTATCTCTTCCCGATCTTTCAACAGGTTTTCAAGACGGGCATTGGCCTCCACCAGTTGTTTGTTGATGCTCTCTTTTGTCTCGATCTGTTCGATGAGTTTCTTTTGAAGCTGGCGTACTTTCAGTTGTGTCTCAACTCGTACCAGCACTTCTGCCACCTGGAATGGCTTGACAATGTAATCTACACCTCCAATGTCAAAGGCTTGCACTTTGTCCAGTGTTTCATCGAGGGCGCTGACAAACACAACCGGTATCGATGCCAGAGCAGGGTCAGCCTTCAATTGGCGGCAAACCTCGTAGCCACTAATATCCGGCATCAAGATATCTAACAGGATCAAATCTGGTGGAGAGTTGTGTACTGCTTCGATAGCTTGTTGTCCATTGTTGGCAACCTGAATGGTGTATCCATTGTTTTTCAACATCATGGACAAGACATCCAGATTTTCCTGAGTGTCGTCGACGATGAGTATCTGGGACATTTTACCACCTTTACAAAGCATCACTCATATAAACGAGTTTACCGTCCCTATTGTTACCAACAATCATAGTACAGGATATTGGATCAGGGTAGTTAAGTGGTAAATCGACCGTTTATCCCAACCCGGAGCGGTCCAGGATTTCATCGGCGGCGCCCGGCAAGATTCCCAGCTCCCATGCCAGATCCAGGAGCGTGTAACGAGCACGGTAGCGGCTGCCATAGATCAGGGCATCGAGTGCCTGCTGCCGTGTGCGCCGAATCGTATCTAAAGAAAAGACAAAACCGGCACTTTCGAGGTTGCCTTGAACTATTTTCCACTGTCCGATATAGGGAACGAGGGCTTCCCAGATAGCCTGCCAGTTATCTAAAACATTACCAATATAGGTCATAAACTGCTCATCAGGTATCCATTTTGACAGTATTGCCTCGTCAAAAAGCGGAGCTTTGGAACCAAACCTGGCTTGATTTTCCGACCGTAATGTCTCCAGTGAAGGTCGTTGCCTCAGCAGTCGCTCAGGATCGATTCCATCAATGTCCAGCCTACGCATGAAATCCCACAACGTATGGGACAACAGCGTACCAACTCCAACCTGGATACCATGTAGATTCCTGGGAGCATCGTCCATCTCGGCTTGCAAATCCCAAAAATGCGAGAAGACGTGCTCGCAACCGGAAGAGGGGGATGTGTTGCCCTCGACCATCGTCATCGAGATACCCGAAATCAAGATAGCCTCGCCCAGATGATGGACATCCTGTTTCTTGCCTTGACCAATGCCCTGGGCTGACTGCAAATAGAGCGGCTCGCCCATGCCGGTCAGTTGGAAAGGAACAGGACAGAAATACGTCTGGCGGAGCAGGTTGCCCAGCAGCCAATCCGCATTACAAATCGTTCGGGCCACCAGATCACCCAGACCGGCCAGGAGCATGGGCTTGGGCGCGCCGGCCAGAATGGGCACATCGAACAGCACAGCATTGGCAGGTGTCAGCCAGGCGCTGGTCTTGACGCCATTCCGGGTCATTGTAGCTGTGATCGAGGTGTGGGCATTCATCGAAGGGGCAGTGCCATACAAGATGAAGGGTTTGTTGACTTTGGTAGCAATCCACTTGGTGAGATCGGCGATGACTCCCGAACCGGCTCCAACAATCAGATCAATATCGTCATCGATTTGTCCGGCAACCTCATCTCCCAGCTCCTCTAGCGGCTCCAGCAAAGTGTCGGACTCTCCCAGCCCTACCAGAGCCAGGTTCATAGAAGTAAGCGGATCGATCACGTCTGCCTGAATGATGGCCTCGATGGCTCGGTCGTAGATCAATGCTGTTTTGTGTGGCTTGCCATCCAGGATCGCCGCGGCAATATCAGGCAGTTCATCGATCAAGCCCTCGCCGATCCGGATTTTCCCAATCGGCACCTGATGTGCCCTGCCGCAGATCGGGCACTGCAAAGTAGAGCCCGCCAGCTCAGATGCATCGAGGCATAAGTACTGGTCGAGATCGGTAAATACTCTTGCCATATGTGATATCCTTTGTGATAGCAGTGGATAGCCAAACTATGATTGAGGATCATAGAATGACGATTGCAAACAAGCAAACGTAGGCGATGCTCATCGTCTCGGCCCTTGTTTGGTGATCGGTTTTCGGTGATCAGTTCTCAGCCTTAAAGACAAAAGGCAAAGGTTGTCAATTAAGAGGTCATCGAATAGGTGTGACAGCAGCCAGGGCGCATCTATCATCGCAAATTCCGAAGAGGCTGGAAGCCCTTGACCTATGGCCAAGATGATGACCGTCACCGAGCAAATTGGGTGACCTGGTTTATGTTGGCATTTGTACCCAAAACAGACACTCCGGATAGGTAGAAATAGCGACAGAACCTAACCTGGCGCAATCTTTTTTGTGCTTAATGTTACAATTTCTTGACTTCGGATGTGTTCTCGTATACCATAGTGCTGAGAGCGTTCCCAAAGATCGCCCTTTTTAATCCCAAATTGTGAGAGCGCTCCCAACGCCACAATATAGCTGACGTATGGCACATACAAACAAGAGCCTTACCCTGGAGAAGATTGCCGCGATGGCTGGTGTATCCCGCTCGACGGTGTCGCGCGTGGTTAACGACGAACCCAATGTGAGTGAAGAAACTCGCGCACAAGTATGGGAAGTTGTCCACAAAATGGGCTACCATCCCAACGCCGCTGCGCGTAGTCTCGCTGGGCGCCGCAGTCACATACTGGGCATAGTCATTCCCCGGACTGTGAACTCTATATTTGTCGATCCTTTCTTTCCATTGTTGCTGCAAGGCGCGTCGGAAGAAACATCCAGGCATGGCTATCTCATGATGATGTCGATGCTCGATCGCCTCGCTGAACAAGACTTTTACCACCGCGCAGTGCGCAGCCAAACAATGGATGGACTGATTATCTCATCGACCGTGTTGGATGAGCCTCTCATCCCCTTGTTGCTGGAAGAACAGGTGCCTTTTGTCAGTGTTGGTCGCCTACCCGCTCATGCGGATGTCAGTTATATCGATGTTGACAACCTGCATGGCGCGCGCATGGCTGTCAACCACTTGCTTGAAGTGGGACGGCAACACATAGCAACGATTACCGGCCCGCTCAACACTGTCGTGGGGTTAGATCGCCTGGAGGGGTACGAAACAGCACTTCGCTCAGCAGGAAAAACCATCGACAACACATTCATAGTCGAAGGAGACTTTACGGAAGTTGGTGGTTGCAATGCTATGCGACGGCTGCTTGATTGTAAACCCGATGCCGTCTTCGTTGCCAGCGATTTGATGGCCTTTGGCGCATTGCGTGCGTTGCGGCAAGCCGGGCTACAGGTACCGGCTGACGTGGCTATCATAGGATTTGACGATGCCCAAATTGCTACTCTGACCGAGCCCCAGTTGACAACAGTACGTCAGCCGACCTTTGAGATGGGGCGAGCAGCGGTCGATCTGCTGCGCTGCCTGGTGGAACAGGATGATAGCCCACCTCAGCGCCGGATTCTTTCCACTGAGTTAGTTATCCGGGATTCATGTGGTTCCGGTTAACGAGTGTAAGTCAATTAGTTTATCAAGGAGGCGTGCTAAAGATTCAATTCAAGGAGAGAGAAGTCAAAACTCACGCAAGAAAAGCATTACCCCCATTGTCGCAAAATGGAGGCAATGCGGTGTGAGGCAAGCAACATACAGCGTGCAGCTTGAATGTTGCTACTAGCCATCGCTTACTATTGAAGGAAAGGGTAAATAATGTCTAAGACTCGTTTTTCAACACTGTTGATCGGCCTTTTGGTCATCAGTATGGTCATGAGTGCCTGTGGCGGCACTGCCGCGACCACGGTTGCTCCTGTGGCAACTGACGCGGCTCCGGCAACTGACGCGGCTCCGGCAACTGACGCAGCTCCGGCAACTGACGCAGCTGGTGAGGAAACTGTCGTTCTGAATGTATGGTCATTCACCAA
>JAFGLD010000112.1 GCA_016928235.1 Anaerolineae bacterium
ACCACGCGCCTGGGCCTTCGGCCCACCGCAACGTTCGTTGCTGGCGCGGGGTAGCAAGATAGCCGGGTCGACCACTCCCCGCCGTATCGCCCTGACATTTCAGCATCCTGTGTGTCACACATCGACCCACTGACCGACGACATCCCGCCGCCAGTGCCTGAACGTTCAGACTTTCTATGCGTCTGCCACCGCCACAACGCAGACTCGCCACCCAAGCCCCGCACTGCCAGATGCTTCCCGAACCATCTAACCTCCATCACAGCTTGTCCAGTTGACATGTTTCTTTTTCCTCGCCTCTCACCCAAAGAGAGCCGCTATGTCTGACCTCGAGGGGCATGCCTGCAGAGTGTATCCTGCTTTTTTTTCTTTTGGCACTTTGTGTCCTATACCCTGCCCGCAACTAGGCCCCCCCCAGGAGCCAGCATGATCTGTTCTGGAGCATGCCACACGGTCTTACAAAGCCAACTTTCCAAGTTAGCCAAAGAGGTATATAACATAAGACATAAGAGGGAAAGATGTCACTTTATTTAACACTCTATTTAGCACTCTATTTAGCACTCTATCTAGACAGAGACAATGATAGCCCTCATCACGTAAAGCACCTTCGCAGCCTACCATCCCCTGGGGAAGCCCCCCAAAAAGCACGTAGCCTTCTTTGCAGCACACATAGCCGCCATAAACCAAATAACAATTGAGTAGGTCTCAGACCTTGGTGTACCAAAGCAAGTTCCCTTGGAATACGCCGGCAAAGAGATGTCGTCTCAATATCAATGATAGGTTTGGAGGCAATTCCACAGATGTGTTCGCTTCTGATGTCTGTCGGGCATGAACGCACTTTTTGGGGCACTGTCTCGTAGAATGAGCAATCCAAATGCCCACTTCTTTCATGTTCTGGAGGAACATGAGTAGTGCGAAAATCAAAACGGAAATCGCTGGATAGACTGTGGTATTTTGCTCTACGCAGGCAGGTCATCTTTACATGGTTAGTCAGACCATCGGGCTAACCACGTTGTTGGGCAAAGGAGGGAGAACGTGGAAAAGTATGTTGTGCTCAGAGTGCTAAGGCCGGCCATCACAGGTTTTGGCCCAGCCATCGGACAACATGTTATCGCCGACGAGATCAAGATTGAGACATCTGAAGTAAGTCGAAGAGAAATCGGAGATCTAAAACGCGACCCACAGATACAGGCTTTTGCCCCTGATATACAGATTAAGCTGTATGAGCCAGTGGCACGAGACATCGACGTGAAAGAGAAAGATGGGACGGCATGGGGTATACGAGCTGTTGGCGCCGACACAACACCATTCTCAGGGAAGGGCATCACGGTGGCTATCTTGGACACGGGGATCAATGCCGCGCATGAGGCATTCCACAGTGTCAAGATTACTGAGCAGGATTTTACGGGTGAAGGAAATGGAGACCGCAATGGTCATGGCACACATTGTGCGGGGATAATCTTTGGGCAAGCGGTCGATGGCCTCCGCATTGGAGTAGCTCCTGGCATTCAGCAAGCTCTCATTGGGAAAGTGCTGGATTCGCAAGGTAGAGGTTCAACCGCCTCAATTTCGAAGGGTATCCAATGGGCATTGGACACTGGGGCCCAGGTTATTTCAATGT
Source organism: Anaerolineae bacterium (assembly GCA_016928235.1). Lineage (GTDB taxonomy): Bacteria > Chloroflexota > Anaerolineae > Aggregatilineales > UBA3940 > JAFGMS01. The sequence continues at coordinate 1,619 of JAFGLD010000112.1, forward strand.
CACTTGGGATGGATTTTCCCGGACAAGTACAACGGTTAGTCCAAGAATCGAACCTGCCGATAGACTTAGCTACATCCAAGGTGTTGGAAGCGTATCTAGGAAACGTGAGTCTATTCGGCAAACTGGCTGAACTTGCTCAAAGTCGCAGCGCCCTTTTCCAGGCTACAGTGATAGTAGCCGCATCCGGAAACGAGAGTCAAAGAGATAAAGGAGCTGACTACGAAATCGCCGTAAGTCCGCCAGCATCCGCCGATCACATTTGCGCTGTGGGTGCTTTGATGAAATCGGAAAATGGTCTAGATGTTGCCACATTCTCGAATACGAGTGTTGCTATTTCTGCGCCTGGAGTGGCAATCACTTCCGCAAACGCCGATGGTGGTTTGACTGGAATGAGCGGCACAAGCATGGCGGCGCCGCATGTTGCGGGAGTTGCCGCACTCTGGGCAGAAAAGTTTCTGAGCGAGACCGGGCGGATCGATGCTACCGCCTTTTCCGCAAAGCTCATCGCCAGTGGTACCCACAATGACTTGATCAAACCTATCGATACAATGGATGTCGGCACTGGGATTGTGCAGGCGCCGCAATAATAGATTGCGCAGGAGGCAAAATGTCAACATCGAAGGAAAGAGCACTTGAGACAATCCAAAAGCGTCAGTTCAAGTGGGCACAGGTCTGGAGCGGGCAATCCACCATCGCAGACTCAGAATTATGCGCCTTGGCACTTGCTGAAAAAAGGGAAACTAACTCACATATCGATGGTGGCTACATTTACACGCCAAGCTTATTTAAATATCCGGAGAAGAGCGAGCGGTTGCGATGGCAGCACACTCGTGAAATCATCGAGCGCTCAAAACCCGGAATGTATGAAAACCCCGAATACCTAGAGATCATAGCTCGTCAGACAGCATCGATTGAGATGATCCTACGGGAAGAGCTTGGCGGGCATCCCAACGAGCGTACCGCGAAGTTGACTGAACGCGTTCTGCTTGCAACAGTTCCGGAACCGTTTGTCAATGCCCAGTCTGAGTCCGAGGAGATTGCCGCCCATACGGACTACGTTTTGGTTTTTCTCTCCTATGGACTGATCCAATTCCTCTATCAAGCAACGAAGGCAGTTGTGTTATCTTGGAAACCAAAGACGCCTCCACCAGGGATGGTAAGCTGCTTTAGCAGCAGACAGGAAGATACAGAAGCTGTGCTTGCTAAGGACCCATATCCAATTGACCTTTTGTTGGGAACACTGAGGGCTTTCTTTTTCGAAGGTTTTCCTCGCGATCCAGCATCGAAACCGCCAGAGGGAGGCTATTTACTTCCTATCTCAATGCTGATTACGTTATCGGAACGTTTTGTGATTGCGCACGAATATGGTCATGCTTTGCTCCACCATGGATTGGGAGAGGATATTGATCTCCATTTCCCCCCCGAGGTGAAGGCATGGGATAAAGAGTTTCAGGCAGATGCATTTGCCTTCTTTATGGTTCTGGCAAGTGCCAATCAACTTGATCTCCTACCTAACCATATGGCGCTGCAGGGACCGCTCTTCGCTCTTCATGCTATTGATGTGCTACGCGAAGCGATTGATGTGATGCGAAGCGGAAAGATAATGGCTGACCAAGGTTTCGACACCCATCCTCCAACGAAATCGCGGATCGAATCGCTTAAGAGCAGCTATCGACGCTTCTACTGCCAAAACGAAGACGATTACCAATATATCAAAGGGGCATTGCTGCCCAGCGAGACACTTCTTCTCCTCTGGAAGTATGTTCTTCCTAGACTTGCAGCTCTGAGGGGTAGCGCAAAACTACATCCTATCTGGGGCACTGAAACGGCGTGAGATTGCATGTTCAACCATTGCATGAGGAATAGCCGGGCGGGAGCTGGCTAGACTGAGGAGATTCTTTCCTCACGGGAGTAATAGCAGATACCATTGGCGAATGCGGTGATGAGCTTGAAACACAAAGAGACAAAAGGATCAATAGTGACAATCGTCTCCCAGCAGTTTTCTGAGATTTATGACCCCACACCCACATCAGTGCATCCAATAATCTTGTCGATACGCCCTCTGTTCTTCTCAAGGGGATCGCTGGGAAGACTCACAAAAACAGATGTTGTTGGCGAACTCGAAAAATCGGGGTCATGGGCCTGCCTATCAAGCCCACATTCGAGCGACAAGGGAATTCGCCAACAACATCAAACAGCGGAAGAACCACTAAAGCGGGTGGAAGTTTGTCATTTGCTAAGGGCAAATAACACTCGATCAACAAAGGAGGATTGAAATGCTATCACATACCCGATGGTTTCTCAGTATCCCTCTGACCGTGCTGTTTTTGCTGGCCCCAGAATCGTCGGTAGCGGCTGATGGCGGCGTTAGCTTCCTCAGCGATCAGGAATTGACGAAAACCTTTCCTGATGACCAGCCGGATGTGACCTTCTCTGTGAAGGTCATTAATGGTAGTGATGCTTCACAGGATATTTACCTCGACCTGGTGGGGTTGACTGATCAGAGCGGTATGCTGGTTCCGCCGGGTGTCCTTCCCAGTGATCTCCCTCGAAAGGCTGAGAGTGTCACCAGCGGCCAAGTGATAACATTCGAGCTTACACTCAGCCGTGTTGAGGGGCTATCGAAGAGCTACATGGGGCAACTGGTTGCCTATGGTGATGACGGTACCGTGGCCCGTTTAGGCTTGACCCTTGTTGTGGCGAAACCCGCAGTTGAAGTGCCGACCGTTGCCTCACTGGAACCTGACTTTCCGGAGGCAGAGGTAACACTGGTGAAATCCAATTTCTTGCCCTCGCCACTATCTTACCTTGGCCTAAACATCATCATGCCGATTGCTGTGCAAGTGAGCAAGGCATCACCCAAACCGCAGATGGTCGGAAGCGTCTCCGGTAGCAATGGTCAGATGGGCCTGGTTGTGTGGGAAGGCACAACCCTGCGGGTTGAAGGCATTACACAGGCAGGAGAGTATACCGGTAAGGCAGATCTACTTCCCGACGACGAAGAGGCGGGCAAAGTCACCCTAAAAGTCCAAGTAAAGGATATGTTCTTGTGGCCACTTGTGGTTTTGGTGGCAGGCCTCTTCATCTCGGCTAGGCTAAATCGGTATGTCAAGTTTAGCCGCCCACTCAGACAGCTTCAGGTTGACCTGACCAATCTGAAGGAACGAGCGGGTTCTCTGCAGAATGAGGCAGAAAAGGCGCTTCCGGCCGACTGGCCAGTCACAAAGAATGTCTACCGAATTTATCATAAACAAAACGGAACTGAGTCTGGCCTATTGTTTATGGCGGCAGATAACACAAAGAAATCATTCATAGAGGCGCAGTCGGATGAAGAACGTAAGAAGTGGGGGCCGAATGGAGACGAGTTTAAGCGCATCCAAGGGTATGTAGATGCGCTACCTGAGCTGTACAAGTTAAGCAGGGCGGCCGCTATGCACTACAGTGAACTCAAGAGGTTTGCAGAGGATTATGATCAGGACCTCAGCTTCGATGAACTGGATGTAGCCAAAATGGTCGAGGGAGCACTTAGACCCGCCCTAATAGAATCAGCGTCTGAGTTGGAGAAACTCCAGAAGGATCTCGGGACAACCAGTATTTTCGTAGACCATTTCGGGAAACTCTATATTCAACTGGTCAATCTGGAGAAGCGTGCTATCAAGCCTGAACATAAGGATGAAGCCAAAAACCTGTACAGCCAGTTGATTGGCAAGGGTGTGGTTGGTACTAACCAACTAGAGGTTCTTGACGCCGCCGCAACAAAGCTGGGACTGATCATTGGGGCGGCCAATGCTACCCAACAAAGAGACAGCGAGGTAGCAGCTGCTTCGGCCCCTATGGTATCATCGTTTACCGCTTGGCCGCATATCACTGCACCCACCCTTCCTGACATCCTAGAACTGGTTGGCCTGCTGCACCGTGTGGAGACTGAGTCGGGGAAGACAGCGGAGCAACAACGGGAAGACTTAAGACAACTCGAGCTTTGGTTCAACAGGATCTCCGGGCTCATTGTTGTCTTCACCGGACTTTCTGTCCTTTACCTGGGGAAAGCCAGCTTTGGTTCACTGGCTGACTATCTGGGTCTGTTGCTATGGGGCACAGCGGTAGATGAGGGGTTTAAGCTGGCTCGACAATTTGCCCCAGGCCTAGTAGGCCAAGTAGCGCCCCGTTAACAGGTTGGGATGGGGTATGAACGAAAAACAGGTCAGGCTCTTCCCTGATAAACGTGCTCGGACTACCGACAAGGCTTGAGATATGGGCCACTGGGTGTAGTTGGTAGGATCCGGAAATAGCGTGGTTGCGCTCTACACCTCACCCCCAACCTCCTCTCCGCCAGCAGGGAAGGGGACAGGGAATGGGGTACAACTACCGCATGCCCACGACCACGCTATTCTCGCGTGCTACCGTGTAGTTAACAAAACACAGGTAAGTACACGAAAGTGGCATGGGGGCAGCTGCCCATAGCGAGCAGAAAACACCAGCATTTGCGGTTAATTTACAGCATCATCCTATCTGACCCTTTTGTGAGTGGCACCAGACAGGGTGATGTTTTACCATATGGATGGCAGGGTGCGGCCCCTGAGACGCCTCGTGTTGGGCCTGGGACTTGCTCGTACACACACTTAATCGCGCTACCTACCAGATAAACTAGCCTTGGCAAATCGCGATCGGGAAAGGAAAACCCATTCAAGCCCTTGCTACTTCTTCCGCCGGTTCGTTGTAGTTTTCTTTGGCGCTGGCTCTAGTACTGGTATCTCAATGCAGATGGTAAAGTATTCGGATCGACCAGACTCATAGCGCACACTATCGCGTGAGGAAAAGATCGTCTTCCCTTTCACATCACTGACCATTACATAGAGATCGGGGAGTTCCGCACCAACCCCTTTGAAATCACGTTCATGATAGATTACCGAAAAATCGCCGAATTCATCGGTTACGGTCTCTCTAAGCAGGCTTTTGAGCTTTTGGTCGCGGGCAGCGACATGCACGGTCAGCCCGCTGGCTGGATTGCTCTGTGCATCGGTGATGTTGCCAAAGACCATCCACTTGTCTGGCTCTGGCTTGGGCCATCGCTTCAAACGCACTATCTGGTTTTCTAGGTGCGTCTTCAGCTCGGTGATCGATCTTGCCAGATTTCCCATGGCAATGGTCTCCGGATCGTCATCGCCTAGGGTCTCGCCCAGAACTCGGGCGGCATCGGACAGACGTGTGGCACGGCGCTCCTGGATCTGCGCAAAGGCCCCCAGGGCGAGGACACCGGACTGAGCAGCCTGCTTCAACAGATTCTGAATCATGCCTTGAACTTGCGCTGAATCTGCTACCTCAGGGCTAGGCATTCCAGTAAAGAATTGCTGGTTCTGATCCATGACTATCTCCCTCCATTACTCAGACTCATCTGCCAACCAGAATCATTGAGGTCAGACCGTCCGTCATGCTTTGATGGGTGCGAAGAACTCAACCCCTCATAAATCAGCCTAGATCCACCTCTCAATCCATTTCTGGTAGAGTACTAGGATTGTAGACTCAGGTTGTCTTTCTCGACTTTCTTGGAACCAACCCGCACAGAGGTTACAAAACCATGCACAGCTTCGTTGTTTGTCGTAATATTCATGAAAGCAGCCAAGGACGCATAAGAAACGATGGTGGAGAGCAGTGGCTCGGATAAGCAGTTACTCGCTGCCTGAACGACAGTACCCGCCGACGCAACATGGATGAACTTGCATAGATCAGAAAGATCCTGAACCTCGGCCACGCCTCCCTTCATGAGCTGATAGTCATGCACGAGCCTCATGGCATACTGTGGCACGCTTGCCTGGAATTGGTTGCCGTTAAGTGAAATACTATCCAATGACATGAAGAAGGCCGAGAAAGTGTGTTGTTCCAAATCTAAATACCATTCGCTATCCTTCTGTTCTGAACTCTGAGTAACTGCCTGTTGCACGGAACTGAACGTTACCTGATTATTGTGAAACAGTACTCTTCCATCTGGGTATTTGGAAATAAGTGCGTTGGTCTCTCGAGAATTCTCCATATGAACAGTTGTCTGGCCGGTAGATATCATCCGGAGGAGCAGGGCATAGTCCTGGAACCAGATCGGCGTACCAAAATCAAGCACTGACACACATGCACCGAGCCCGGCATACCGTGCTAAGTCTCCCATCCCCTCTGGCCACTGCATCCATTCACGGCTGGTGAGTGTGTTGCCGTCGACTACTACGCTACCCATCGACACAATGCAGAGTGCCTGTCCAGCTGGGCAGATGACCCGATTGCCTTGGATGCGCACAGCCGGGTAACCGCCGCTCCCTAAATCTCTGCCCGCGGAAGGCTCCCATGTCAAGAGATTGCCGAAGACGAACAGTGCAGCGATTCCGGCTTGGTAAGAGCCGGGTGCTAGTTGAACCTCGCTCCAACCGTTTTCGACAACTGTGTTGCCGGTGATGTCGATGTTGCCGCCATCAAAAACCAGGATACCGCAGGCTGGCTGGTTCATTCCGCCGTTATTGGCAATGAAGTTGTCGGTGATCTGCGCGCTGAACAGACCCATTGTGGCAATTCCACCTCCCACCTTCATCCCGCCCAGGTCTACTTCTGGCGCTTTGCAGCAGTTGGTGATCTTGTTTCCGGTGATGGTCACAGTCTCCACATCGCCCGCCTCGCTGGGGCCAGCGAAAGACGTCTCAGTGATGATACCGCTACCCATCATCTCTGCGATCAGGTTGTTGGAAATCGTCACACATTGGATACCTGCCACACTAGGGTTAGCCGATTTGGACCCGTGTGTTCCTGCAACATCCCCCGTCCTTATGCTGAGTCGGCTGGCTGAGAAACCTACAGATGCCCTCATACCTGCAAAATCAACCGCTGTCTTGTCGCCACCACCGAGCTGTATGCCGGGCCCGGCCCCCGTGGTGATGATGTTGTCTTCGATTCTTACGCCTTTTGAAGGTGGGATGATCTTTATGCCGCCACCACGGATGTGGTTGCCCAAAATGCTGATCTCCTGCCCGTTGACCTGGACCGCCGGCAAACCCACAAGATCATTCGCGTGGATACACACCTCTTCCAGCCTAATGTTCTGGCCATTGTTGAATATGAACACTGGTTCCCCTAGCGGGCCAAGGATATGGCATTGGTTTCCACATCCTCGAATCGTCAGGTTCGAAGCGTCATACACTGTAACCGTACCATCGACACTGAGTTGGCCAGGCAAGATGCAGATCGTCCACCAATCAGCATCGGGTGGGCGAGCAGCGAGAGCGGAGCGAAGGTCTGGAAAATCGCCGCACTGCCCCACCGTGACGGAGCAACAGTGGCTCCCCCCAGCAGGTAACTCAGTGAGTGGTGGGAACTTCTTGCGGCAGTCCTCCACCAGCATGACCGCAAAATTCCCATTGTCATCGACCTGGGCGGAGAGGATCGCCAGCATGCAGTAGTGATGAGCAATCCCAAATGGCAGCAGCGGAAGTGGACTGTTGGTCACACTATCTACCGGCCATTCGATGTCGCCATACTGGCCAGGCACGGTGCGGGCAGGAATCAGCCAGTAATCTCCAGTATGAAAAGTCCCGCCGGAGAATTTTATCTCTATGCCGCCTTCCAAGGGAATAAACCCATCATTTGCTCTCGGAATGGCAACGTCCAACTGCTTAGAGGAATCCCAGCGGCGGACCTTGGGATGTTCATAAAGGTGATAACCAGTGACAGACTCAGAAAGTGTAAGGATATTCCCAGGATCGATCTTCTCAATCAAAGCCAGTATTCCAGGATTGCCAGCCAGTTCATGAGCATCATCCTGAATCTCAACCCAATCGTTCTCGTGCAATTCTAAGACAGAATCCCGACCCAAGCGGAATACGCGGATCCTGTGAGAGTCATCATCCACCGAGAATTCGGTGATCGGCACCACTACAGAACCATTGTCCCGAGACCATTTGAATGTGGGGCCATATTTGTTATTCGAACCCCTGTGGATCTCTACGCGATACAACTGGTTCTCCAGGCATCTATATCCGGCCCTGGGGCCGATAACACAGGGATCTTCTGGCGTCTCCTCGGGCCTGAGTCTTGGGATCAACGTGCCATTGCTCGGATCAGGCCAAGGCCTAAGGTTATCCTTACAGGTGATTTGTTCATCGGCTTCCTCGATGTGTGACAAAACTGCCTGCCATATCACCTGGGTGCGCGTAGTGGTATCCGGTCCTCCAAGCGCCTTCTCGCGGATGTCAGGATCCTCTAGCTCTGTTATATGCCGTTCCCAGACATCCAAATACAACAGATAGATACCTGGTTCACTGATCAGATTTTCCGTCTCGTGCAAGACGAATGGCTGCCGGCTAAAGGGAACGGTATGATCGTTTTCCACCAGAATCCCGTCCACATAGGCGCGCCCCCGGCTCAGATAGAAATCTCCTTCCCTGAGAGGTGGTTGCTGTCTTCGTTTGCGACCACGCAGTTCTGTGGCGGGTACTGCATCTCCGGAAATCATCGCTTCTTCGATGATCACTTCGAAGGCGCCATCATGTACTGGGACGCCGCACTCACCGATCACATCTCTTGCTTCTGTCTCGATGCGGTGCAGCAGAATATCCAGGTTTTCATTCCAATCGGCATCGAGCTGCACGCGACCTTGCTGCATACGTACGCCGCGATAGTGTTTGCGGGGGTCAAACGTCGAACGAGAGAAATCACCTTTCATCTTGCCCTCCAATGGCGTCTGTCAGGTGTCGGGACTGGCGGAGGATAAGTCACTAGGAAAATCCCAGCTTCTAGGCCAAAGCGCAGGTACTCCTCAAGAACGATCCGTAGGTTGGCTAGGCGTTGAGGCTGTTGAAGCATGTTGAATACACCCATCTCTGAACCATTTTCTGCGCCGATCTTGATCTCCTCGGCGCAGGATTCGGAAAGCTGTGCATAGGTAGGAGCACCATATCGAATGCTGGTGAACTGCGGCCGGACGCACATCTCGATCTGGGCCTGCTCGGCTGGCAACAGAGAAAGCGATCCGAGCTGCTTCTTGTGCTCTTTGATGGCCAGATCAGGCTGGCAGCGGAAGCGGTGGGGCGTCGAAGAGCCGGCTGCAATGGAACTGAAACGCACGCAGCCCACCTGATGCTGATCGGCAACAATAGGGTGGGTGAAGATCACCTCTGACACCCGGCTCAACTTCTTGACGTGCACTCCTCCGAACACCGTCACGCGTTCCAGCGTCGTCACCGGGCCAGGGTCCGACCCCGTCGCGTCTCCGGCGATGGCGGGGCGGGATGGGTCGGTTGCACCCGAGGCCAGCGGCGCGTCTATGATACTGTCAGTCACCACGAGACCCCGGCATTCTTCCGGCAGCTCGAGCGGGCCGACGATGCTGCGGGCAATCACGACGTTCAGGTCGACCACGTCTGTCCCGCTGACCATCAGGCTGGGCTTGCCAGCATACTTGGGGTAGCCATCCTCATCCAGCGCCTGGCCAGGCACGAGTGTCGAATCAACGATGGTCAGGTTCAACTTCCCTTCAACTTCCAGGTTGCCCTCCACCACCAACCCGCTGATGGTGAAAGCGGCGGTTTCCGCTTCGGAAGCGGCCGCCGACTTCACCCTAAGCGGCGCGCTCACAAGCGTCGGCCGCTCGCCGTTCTCGCAGTCGAGCACCAACCAGCCGCCCTTGGGTAGGTTGATCACCAACTTGTCGTCGTAGGTGGCACTGTCATAGATGCGGATCACGGCCGGTGGCTGGCCGCTGGTGACCCAGTCGTCAATCGCGTCGGACAGTATGGCATAGGTCTTACCTGAGCCGACGGAATACTCCTGCACCGGCTGGCTGACCTCCGCTATTCGCTCTTGCCGGTTGTATGGTCCACCCCCGATGTCGGCGCTGAAACCATAGCTGTAAGAGACCGCCAGCCTCTCACTCGGCTCTTCACCGGCCGGGAAAGTGATGCGTCCGCGCACTACATCCACAGCCACCTTGCCGGCCGGCGGCCGTGCCCAGTCACTCAGGTTCTTGCACATCACGTCCCTGGGCGGGATAGGTGTGTCGCCCCTGGTAATTTGTAGACTGCGCTGTGGGCCATAATAGCGGCTGTTCTCAGGTGAGTTCGATGCTGCTCCGAACTGTTCCTGGTAGGTCTTCAGGTCGAAATAGAAGTCCAGCGGCCGGATGGGACCAGGCACGAGCTGCTCGTCTGGCACATCGCCCTCAGACGGCTCGTTAAAGAGCGGTGCGGGGTTGCCGAGTGAACTGAAGTGGTAACCATAGCCATGTGGGGGCTCTGCCTGGCGGGCGATGGCGTTCAGCAGTGGGTAGTTCTGAAGCCGCCACAGGAAAATGCCGATGTTCGGGATGTTGTGCTTGCCGCGCCGGTTATAGATGTGGCGCACGTCGACTGTGTGTGGCAGATTGTCAAAAGGCGTATCGAGCAGGTTGAGCGCGTCCACGCCGCGCAAATCGGGCGTTGTGTTGAACAGACGCCGATGGTTGAGGTACTGCGTCGTCTGGAGCCGCTCGAAGAATTCTACTACATGAGCTGACCAGCCGGTCACGTCGCGGGCCAGGATACTGAGAACGTGAGCTGTTCCTTTGCGGCGGCGGTAGAACAGTGTGTTAGCAATATACGCGCGTTGGCTGAAGGCAGTTGTCAAATCATGCACGCCGAGCAAGTCACCAATATAGGAGACAACCCACTCGTCGCAAGTTTCGATAAACCAGTTCGCGTATAAACCCGCGATGTCAGCTTCCACCTCAGAAAGCTGGTCTTCTATGATCGCCAGCAGAGCACGCAGAGCTTCCCCTTGCTTCTCGTCGCGGATGCGGTAGATCGCAGGGAGCAGATTGTAAAGGCGATCGGAAGCAGGGCTCATGCGCTCACCTCCTGGAGAGTGATGCCTGCCGTATTGATAAGCAGCAACTGTGCCTCCCGGATAGCGCCATCCGTAATGTGTGCTATACTGGCCGATAAGGCTTGGTGAAGCGCCTGACCGTCGCTGGAAAGATAGAGCAGGTCCAGGTCGACGTAAATCACGCCGTTGATGTTCTGGATGATACTGACTACCTCAGCTGAGGTGACCGACTGCCCAAAGCTGCGCTTGGGGAAAGAGAAGGCATCGACCAGGACATCATAAATAGCCTGGAAGACGCTCTCTGCGACATACCGATTGTCAATTGCTACGTTCGCCGACAGGTTGAACAGCAGCAGTTCGAAGGTACTAACCATGAACATCTGTGTTGGGTCTTGGGCAGCGCCAAGAGCAGCGATAAAATTGTCGCTGAAGTCGCCTTCCTCAACGGGTCTCTCATCGGCCCCGGCGATGGTCAGGTGGACGCAGCGATACCCGCCGCTCCACAACTCGACAGCCTGGGCTTTACCGATCCCGGCAAAGGCGTTGGCAAAATCCTCGTAATCCTGGAGCGAGACGATCCGGTCAAGCGTACGAACGGTGCGCGGCGCGTTGGAGCGGGTGCCGTCAGTGTTCTCAGGATCGGCCGCCCCGCTGGCCGCCAGTGGGTTCACCACACTGCGCACGCCCAGCGGCCGGACTGGCAGCAGGGTCAGGCTGCCTGCATCGACCTCCCCGACCAGCCCGATCCCACTGCGGTACACAACCGTGATGTTGTTCTCTCCAGTCGGCGGGCGCGCGCCCTTCTCGCCATCGCCAAAGATAACTGTCGCCCTGCTGTCATCGCCGATGCGGATGATATAGCTCTCGTCGTTCTGGCCCAGCCCGTACAGCGACGGTACCTGGCTCCATAACAGGTTGTTGACACACAGCTGGAGCGTGCTGGCGGAGCCGCTTGGTGTGGCGGCTGGGATGTGGGTGAGCGGTGGCTTCTTCAACATGAATTGCTGGTTAGCCAGTGCCCCGCTGCCACTGCCAAGTATCTCATTGGCGGTCTCGCCGTGCGTTGCGCGTACTGTGTTGGCGTTGAAGCTCACCGTGTCGCGCTTGTATTTGTACCGCCAGCCCGCCTCGAATCTGAGCTTGGTAAACCCAGCCTTATGAGTGACCTCCTCGATGATCAGTATCTCTGCCCCTAACACACCGGGCAAGTCGGTGCGTTCTCCTGTCAGTGTAACAGCCTGGCCGACGCTTAACCCAAGCACCAGCCCATCCAGCTCGACGGTATTCGTATCCTTCGTGAGGGTATCGGTCTGGGGCAATTCGGCCAGGGGCAGCTCTTCGCTTTGCAGGTAGGCCGTTGTCTCTCGCACCGTGAAATTGGCCGATTTATCGGACGGTTGGAGCTCCTTATCGTCTGAGATCTGGAGCTTGAGCCCTGTGGCCCTGCCGCTCATGGCAAACCCGGTCAATGAACGCTCGACGATCGAGGCAAGCTTGCAATACATTGGCGGTCCGCCCGTTGTCTCCAGCACTGCCCAGCTTCCAGGAACAAGCCCGGACAGCGTGCGCTCAAGATAGACATCGGCGGCGGCGTCGAAAAATGCTGCCTCTGAAGGAACCGTAGAAGCGCTCGTGGTGCCGTGATCCCGCCAAATCTCCCAGCCACTGTCCCAGCTCGCGCCGTAGTCGATGCCGGAAACCGTCGGCAGGGATGCATACCGCAGGGCATTGTTCCCGAAGAAGCTGGCCGATGTACGAAGGGCATAGACGCTGCCGCTGGCGCTCGGGTTCCCTTTGCGATCGTTTTCGAGGTATGACAGCAGCTCCTTTTTGTCCCAATTGTTATAAATCAGGAAGGCATTCAGCTCATCATTGGTCCATTTTCTGTTGCGGATGTAGGTGTCAATCGTGCTCTTGCCCAGCGTAACCGGGGTGCTAACATCTACTGTACCCTGCTGTAAAGCAGGATCCGAAAAAGATGGGTCAACACTGCCGTCCAGCTTGACCACCGTGCGTTTCTGCTCGGGCTGCTCATTCGTGCTAAGGACATGTGCTAAGCGTGGTACCCCACCCGCATCGATCAGCAGGCGGTCACCTACTTTCAGCTTGCTGCTCGTACCGCTCAAGTAAATCCATTTGACCTCACTCGTCAGGTTCTGCGGCTGGCTCAGGCGCGGGCGCAGCACGTTCCATTCCTTGTGAGCCGTAAATGCCTCAACCGTCTCGAAGGTCTGCGGCATCTGACCCTGAGATGGGATGCTTTGTACCCTGGTGCCGGCGGGAACGTCAACCACGCCGGGCGCGCCCTGAGCATCTTCCACTGTAAAGGCCAGATAGGCAGTGGCCGCCACGCCGGGGTTCAGCTCGTAGCCGATGGCCCGCGCCAGCTCCAGGATTGAGCGGCGCTCGGTGGCCGTGCGCAGGAAGCCTTCGTTGGCGATCCGCTCCTGGTAGAAGGTCAACACGTCGGCCATGACCGCGCTGGCATCCAGCAGGGCGATGGTCGGGTCGTCTGGTGCCCGTGTTTTCAGTCTGGCCAGCGGCTGCGTCCGCTTTTTTGTATCAGCGTCCTGAAGGGTGTATATCCCTACCTGGTCAAGCATCCTGCGTAGGAACAAGCTATACGTCCCAACACGGTACGACAGGGCCGGTAGGCCAGGACGGTTGCAGATTGGCAACCGGGACTGTCGGGATTTGCAGCAGCTGCAGGTAGAGAGGGAAGCGTCGGACATTTCGCTCACAGTCCACCCTTCATGATGAAGTCAATCTGTCCATTCTCCGGGAAGCTGGGGTCGTTATCCAGCCGGGCGATCTCCAGGCGCGCCATGCGGATCATCCCCGCAGCGAACTCGTCCTGCGCGGGCTGGCCCCAGCGGCGGAAACGGTTAGGCGTGCCGAGCGCATCCTCCGCATCGACCCATCTTACGCCGGGCACGTCCATCGCTAGCGCAATCATCTTGCTGAGGTAAACTGGCTGGCCAAAGGTGAAATTATCTGGATGGAAGAATCCGCGCCGCCCGTTAGGCAGATCAGTGCTGCTGAACAGCTTGAGCAGCTCTTCTTTGACCTGGCTGCAGTAGTAGCCCGGCTTGACGCAGACCGTGAAGACAATCTCGAGTGGGACAAATTGCGGGGCATCAATTTTGATATCCTGTCCAGCCAGGCGGAAGCGCTCCACAAAGGCGTCAAGCTCCTCTTCAAAAGGCGCATCGACGGGGTACCCACCCTTGCGGTCGGCGGTAATGAAAACTGTGTACCAGCTCCCCGTCCAGCGCAGCGTGGCGGCGGCTTTCTCGACCTCTCTATGGCGTTTGGTGACGGCCGCGTAATCGGCAGGGGTCACGGCACGCTCCTGGGTGCGGAAGGCCTGTGGAGCGTACTGCCGCACCTGTTCCATCGATTCTGGTGCCCGCCCTCCTGAAGCAGGCAACGGGTTGCGCACCAGGGTGATACCGTCGCCCGCCTGCACGATGCGGCTGATTGCCTCCGCGCCGACATTCCCCGGCGTGCCATTACCGATGCGATAATCGGCCTTGAACGTCGAATCGGGTTTAGGCTTGGCGCCATGAAAGCCATCCCCAAAGCGCAGATGCGAACGTCCATCGTTGTCCACTTCAACGACGAAATGGCGGTCGAAGCGGCTATGAGCCAGCAGGTCACGGCGAGGCAGCCAGGGACGTGTCATATCATCATTCTCGATCAGACGGATGGCGGGCAGCGTGTCGCGCATCTCCCAGCAAATGGCGGATGGTGTATTGAGCATCTCCCAGTGGAGGGCGTAGGCAGCCGGAGCATGCGGATCGAAGACCACCGGCTCGTTCTCGGCGTCACGCACCAGCCTGCCAAGGCAGTCACGGGCATGGCCCTGCTGCGTGACCGGCCCTTTCTTCAGCCGCCCGGCCTCGTCCAGGCCGATGTGACCAATCGGCTCGCCAGAAATGGTCTGGCCGTGGTCAGCCAGTACGATGTTGCCACGCGCCACGCTTAGGTCGAGCACCAACTGCGGCCCGGTGTCGGTCGGGACAATGGCGGAAATGCATAGCGGGAACGGCAAGGCATCCTGCGCATCCCAGGCAATCTCGGCGACTGGTGTGTTGTCCAATGGATCGACCAACGAGCAGCCATCACTATCTTTAGTGACAACGCTGGTCAGTCTCACGGCGTGGCGATGAGCCAGGTCGGCATCGGCGTCCTTGCCGGTGGCAGGGCTGGTGACCTCCTCGAAGATGAGCAGGTTGCCGGTCTGGAGGTCAAGCTCAGGCTCATTGCACAGAGTAGCACACGTGGCACCCCGGGGCAGGCAGCACTCAGTATCGCTCCAGGTGTAGAAACGAATGAGGTTGTGAGCGCTGTTCAGCTTCAGGTCATGCAGCGTCTCGAAAACTACAGGCTTTTCCTGCTGGAGAAGAGTAGCGAGCTCGTGCGGGTTGACCATTGGGCAGCTACTCGCACCACGTGTCAGCAGAGGCGTCCCTTTGGGTAGTACTGCGCCGTCCAATGAGCCGCCCGCCTCCACCTCGAAATAGACCCAGGCGCGCGCGTTGCAGCCATCGTGCATGCTGTAATCGAGCAGACGAGCGTGCCGCCGCACCGAGATGCGCTGACGGGCAGTCCCCAGGTATGCCTCATTGGCGACCGCGTCCTGGTAATAGCTGAGCTGGTCGCCCACATAGGCAATCGCCTCCACCAATGCCACTTGCATATCAGCCGGGTTGCGCTCGGTCCAGTCGGGCATAGTGACCGAGAGCCGGTCGAGCATCAGCCGGCGGAAGCTGCTGTAATCTTTGGCCAGGTAGTCAATGAGCGGTGCAGATAGCTTTTCGGGCGGGCATACATCTTCGGGCTTGCAGTCGAAATCGCTGGGGCACTCGATCTTGAAAGAGAAGACCACCGCCGATAGCTGGGGATCGAAACCCGAAGGCGGAAATGGGTTGTCCTCATCCGTCACAAGCCGCAAGATGTAGCTGGAAAAGTCGCCGGGCTTGTCAACCTCCAGGGTGACAACATTGCCAACCACGCTCAGGGTCTTGACCTTAATGTCCCGGATGCGCACCCCACCGTCGATGATGAAGCTTTGCTCAATGAGCGCCGGAGAGGCAGGAACGCCACCGGTCTGGCCCGGCAGGTTGTGGATGAAATGGACTTCCAGAGTTTTCTCATCGTAAGACGCGATCTCCAGGTAGTCGATACCGTTCAGGATCGGAACGTCGCCACTATCGGTTGTGAAGCGGACGGCATCGCGCCGGTTTTCATTGGAACAACGATACTGTGTACCCATGTCTACACCTGCCGATGGAACTGCGCCTGTTGCACTAGCTGGCTGCCACGCACGGCATATTGAACGGTCACCCGCAGGGTCGACTCCTCACTCTGCACATCGACCTCGCGCACCTGGATCAGGTCGCCAAGCCACTGCTGGAGCGAGCCTTGGACGATGAACTGGGTCGCTGTGGCAATCTCGGGGCTGTTTGGCCCAAAGACCATCTGGAGCAGGCCGGATCCAAACGTGGGTCGGTTGACACGCTCACCAGGCGCAGTGAACAACACCTGCTCGATGAGGTCACGGATGTGATCGTCTGTATCGGTCTCCGCTGTCCGCCCATTCCGGGCGATGTGGAATGGATAGTCTATCTGCATACAAGCCTCTTTTAACGACAGTTCTCAGTGATGGGTGATGAGTTTCTCGCCCCCACGCAGAGCGTGGGAATGTCCGCGGGGGTGTCCCGCGTCCAGTCTGCATCCAGTGATCCTCCAGTGATCCCCCAATGTTTACGCATAAACCCCGATCTCATGAACCCTGCAAATGCCCCTCGTACAAGAACGAGAAGAAAGCTGATCACTGAAAACTGATAACCTCGGACCTCATGTCTCATCACTCGTTGCTCATTGCTCGTTACTCTTTTCATATCCCCTTGACCCGTATCTGTGTTACCAACACCGTCAGCGGCGTGCCGGTCGGTGTGCAGATCGACTGGCTTTCCCGCAGCAGCACCGGCTCACTTCCAGCACGGACACGCAAGGCAGCCGTCACCCATTTAGCCGTCGCACAGGGAGGGCTGGATGTGCCAGCCAGAGCGCAGCCGGTGACGGTATAGACACAACTCTGGGTCACCACCTTCTGCCCGCCGACCCGCACGCGCGGCTGTGGCGTCATCGGTGTAGCCTGACCGGCATGAGTACAAATGACGGTCGCACCCACATGCACCAACATGCCCATCAAGTTACCTCCAGCGCGCCGCCGTTGATCTTGACACCCGATGGAGTAAGCTCGATCGTTCCAAGCGGTCCTGCATCGAGCTTGATGCCCTGGGCGTCGAAGGTCATCTTGAGCGGCAAGGCCACTGAAGGCGGCGAAACTTCGAGGGTGACGCCGCCAGCGCCGGGTAGTTCGCTCAGCGTCAGGGCGATGGTGTCCATCTTGATGACCTTCATTTGCGGTACAGCAGGTGTCGCAGGCACTTCGCCCGTTCCCCAAAAACAGCCACTCCAGATGGGGTAGTCGATATCTCCACCCTCGAATTCGACCCACACATTGGCATCCGTCGGTGGGATCATGAAGAATCCCACCCCATTACCGGCGTACGGGACGCTGGGCATCGCCCAGCTCAGGCTGGTATCACCCAGTACTGCCGGAACATTCACCTGCACCCGCCCCAGCATCATTGGATCGATGTTGTTCTTGACCTTGCCTCGGTACTTTCCAAAATAACTTGGCATAGCTCATATTCCAGGCACAACGAAAGGACTGATGGCGCCCACACCCTCGCGTGTGAGCGTGAAGCTCTGCTTGTACTCACCGCGCGCAATGTTATGCGTGACGCTCTTGACGTAGTAGAACCCATCGTGGGTGTAGCCAGCACCGCGTAGGCCAACCAGGCTGCGCGCCTGGAGCATCCTTCCATAGCGCGCGGCATCCAACTCGCCACTGACCGTCACCGTATCGTCGGTCGATGCATCCGTCTGCGCCTGCGCACGCCCATAAGACTGGGCAATATTGAGCCCGCTGCCCTGAAAACGTGTCGTGCGGACATTGGGCTGGTTGGTCAGCACCGCAGGCTGGCTCGAAAGAGGCGGCCGGGTGCTGGCAAACGTCTGCACCGGGACGGTCTGGCCGCTCTGGCGATCTTGCACCTGGCCGGAGACCAGCGTGGGAGCCAGTGCGTTGTTTTGAAAACTGATCGAGGTCACGTTCGTCTGCGGCCCCTGGTTGACTGAGAGCGCCGGCTGCGGGATGCCCACGCGGACGGGCGGCCCCCAGTAGGCAGTGTTGGTGAACGGTGCCGGGCCGGGCGCGATGTAGAAAACGTAGCCAAATCGCTCAGCCATCTCGGTCAGGTAGCGCAAATCGGTAGCCCGTTGTGTAGGGACACGCTCGATGGGCAGCGGCACATCCATCGCCACAGGCGGGATCACCACAGGGATCAGCCCGTACTGGGGATAGCTCACGATGATCTTGTTGGCGATGATCATCTCCGGCTGGGCGGGGTGGTCGATGTTCTTCTCCTCGATGTCCATCATCACGCTGACATCCTCGCCCGTTACGGTCAGCGTGTCCGGCCCGGATTCGTTGCCGGGGGAGAGCTGCTGGTTGGTGATGATGCCGTCCATCAGCACTCCCGCGATGGCATCGATGGTGACGATCAGGATGACGCGGTTGAAGACCTTGAGGAGCGGCAGGGACATCAGCGGGTAATCTACCAGGCTGGCCAGCCCTGAGCGCCCAGCCTGGAACGTAAGCTGGAATCCCGAGCGTCCCGAATCGCTGTGTGTCACCTGCACACTCTGCAATGCATCCATATATGGCAAGGGAGCAGGCACGGCCACAGTCGGGCCAATGAGGAGAGTGAGCCTGACGCCTAGTGTTATCATAGCGGCTGCGGCACCGGTATTTTGACGATTCTGCCGATCTCACCGGTCAGCTCGGCGGGTTTCATGGCGTTGCTGGCGTCGCAAGCCCGCCAGAACTGCTCTGGATCGCCAAGCGTGCGGGCGACGATCAGATCAAGGCGATCTCCCTGCACAACGTCGACCTCAGCCAGCAGCGGCAGATCGCTGCTGCGCGGCAGGAAGCGCCGCCGGACGTAGGCAATCTCCCGCCCGTTGAAGTCAACCAGCGAGGCCGTCGGTATCTTGGCATAACGGCTGGTCGGATCGAACATAATCAGTCACCTTATTCTCATTGTTAGATTGACGATTGGAAAGTCGTTCAATCGTCAATCGGCAATCATCAATCGTCAATCACACGAGGTTCACGCCAAGCGAGGCAACGTTGCCGACGCTGCCCACCACAGCCATGGCTTCTTTGACGGTCTGGTGGGCCAGGAACATGGCATAACCGGGGTGCGTGACCGGGAAGTCGCTGTAGCTCATAACGCGCAATCCGAGCGACACTTTGGCGCGTATCGGGTTCAGGTTAGGGTCGTAGGCTTCCTCCGTGATACTGAACTCGGTCAGGCGCACCGGGAGAACCCGCTTAGGCCCCCAGACCAGCAGCGTAAACGGGCCCTCAACCGGCACGACTTCGATGGTCCCGGCGGCCAGCAGCATGGTGTTGGCGATGACATGTAGCATTTTGGGATACAGCAGCATCTCTAAGGCCGAAAGCTGGGGGTATATCCCCATGCTGGTGGCAACGCTATCCCCGGTCTCGAGCTGGTCGGCGGCATCGATCTCCACATCCATACGGATGCTCTCGATGGGCGGACCTTTCAGCCGCTGCGGCTCAGAGCGGCTGCCCGATTCGCCGCCGCTGGTTTGCGCCTGCAAGGTGCGGGTCAGCGTGTCGGGGTTGTATTGGAATATGGCGACGCTCGCCACCGGGTTGGCCATGTCGAACCCGATGATGGCACCGCGGACGAGACGAGGGGAAATGGAGAACGAGCTCATCATGACCGTCCTTTCACCATATCAATCTCTGGCCAATCGTAGCCGAAGTGTGGTTCCAGGAAAGTGTGCTTCTCCAGGTTGAGCGGTGGGCCGGTGCAAGGTAGAACTCCATTGACAAGCGGACACACCGTGGTCGAGGTTTTAGGCCCGAGGAGAACAGTTGAAGCATACACTGGTGCTTTACATCAAAACCCATAATTCCAGCCAATGTGTTCATATGTGCAATAGAATCCCTTGCGCCATGAATAAGGTGGCGAGGTAGGTGTTACGAAAGTCCGAATCTGTATCAACATCATCTTTTCCCTTGGCTCGCCCTGCAATGTCTTGCCAACATTTCTGTTAGGTGCATAGGAACCGGTTTGCTGAGCCAAACGTGACTTTCTAAACCCCTTAACAGTCTGCAACGGCGGGAACATGGGCTCAAAGTTCGGTTTGCTCATTGGTTGTACGAAAAGAAGATCATATGCTATTTCCATTTCTGATCAGATAGCTACGAGATGTTCTTAGGCTATGTACTTCAATCGTAAGCTCTGGAAAATCCAAACTGAATTGCTTTATTGGCCCTGGAATCGAAGCTGTATCGATGCCCGATGCACAGGACGAACACGGTTCTTGCTCAACGAGTAACCAGACTTTCTTCCCCACCATCTTCGTTTTATCCAAGCGAAGCAGTTCCCTTTTTAGATTTGCCAACGCGACCTGTTCGGCATGGTTCTCCGCAATGTTGTTTGTAGCGGGGAGAAGCTTTCCAGATGTTGTGCCAGGTTTTCCCTTTAATCCGGCAGGTAGCGCTTCTGCTGATGCCCCTGGGAAGATCTTCCCTTGGAGCGAGCCAACATTTGTCTTAGCTGCGGCTACAGTTCCGCCTATTACGGGGTCCTCGGATTCAGGTCGATCAATGCGCGGGATCTTCACATTCTTGCGATAACGGGTAATTGCTTCTTGAAGCGACGCGAAAACCTCCCGATCTGACCAGGGGCGGTTTTGGCTTTTCATTTCTTGGATTTTCTTGGGATCCGCACGTGGTCTGTTCCCCGCCTTGGTTACTATTCCTTCTTTGCTTCCCGAACCCGAGGGCGGTCCGGATACAGGTTTGGTTGTCATGGCTGGTTGTTTCGGCGCAAATCCGAGAGGCGGCCCCTCTGTGGATTCTGCCACAGGGGGGCGACTCTCAGGATGGACAGCCGTGCGGCCTGGTTTGTCGCCAAGCAGCTTAACCAACTTGCTTAGGGCGCCGACAAGCAGAGGAATGCCGATTCCAGCTGCCTTAGCAAGATAGTTGCCTGCGGCGCGTAGATCTGCTTCACTTTGTGCCTTCGTAGCGAGGACATAATAGCTCTTGATGTCCTGTATCGCATCGATTGCTACCACTACTGTCACACCGAGAAAGCAAAGTCCAAGGGCATCAATCAACTCACCCATGCCGAACACATGTGAAAGCACCCAGAAGGTCATCATGAGCGGCACAATTCCTTTGATTTGCTCCATTAGCTCGCCTGGAAGATCCGGCATGCCCAGTTTTGCCGCCTCCCACAACCTTTCTTTCGGTGACATAGCCTTAACTCGCTCAGACACCTCGCGACTGAAGAGACCCTCCTTGGCCAGATCCTCCTCAAGAAGCTCACGCAGCTTTGTGCTCCCTCGCGCTTGAACGATGCGGAGCAAAGCGTCAAGGTAGTTACCGTGAATCGGATGTTGTCTCGACCGCAGCTCTTTCGCGTATTGCTTCAAGACACCATCACGACATGCAAATTGCTTGACTCGGATCAGTACCTTGAATCTGCATTCGCCGTCAATCTCTTCGATGGTTTCAAGCACCCATCTGTCTATTTGTCTGAAACCTAGGTCCTCCTCGATTAGCTTTCTATATCCCTCGCCCCCTTTTATCCTTACGATCCGTAACAGGGCATCGAGATAGTCTCCGTATTCTGGATGTTGTTTTGAACGCAGTTTCTCCACAAATTGCTTCGCGATGCCATCTCGACGTGCAATCTGCACGGCTCGGACAAGTACGACATAACTGCATTCACCGTCGATCTCCTTGATGGTCTTGAGCGCGAGACTGTCTGTGTCGGATGGCGGTGAGTCGGTCGCACGTTGTACAGTAACCTGTCCGTTTGTGCCCTGTTGAACCACATGGACTAATTCATGGGCGAGCAGCTTATTTCCAGTCGTTGCCCCCAGTATGTATTGCCTCTTGCCAAGCACCACATCTTGCCCTACTGTGTATGCCAGAGCATTCACCGCCCGCGCCGATTCTGCAGCCTGCGCATCGGCATGGATCCGTACCCGGCTGAAGTCATGCCCCAAGTGGGTCTCCATGAAGGTGCGTGTATCCGCGTCTAGTGGCTGACTAGGCGAATTCAATACCTCGCACACATCGGAAGGCACCTCGCCGTGCATGGCGGAACTGACCCTGGCACGATGAAGCATCCTGACTGCCAGACTTCGCTGGCGCAACGGTTCCGCGTGCCCAATAATCTCATTGGCAATGCGATCTGCTTCTTGTTCGCATTCGTCCCCAGGCTGATTGATGGTGAGCTTGGCTGGTGTCGAGTGATATGACTGTGTGGCCGCTTGTGCTGATTCCGTCCCTTGTGCATCCGTGTGCACTGGCACCTGGCTGAAATCATGGCCGAAACGTGGCTCCATAAATGCGCGTGTCTCAGGATCGAGCGGCTGGCCAGGAGATGCCAACACCTCTTGCACAATCGGGGAAGCATCGTTGCCCAGCTTTGTAGTCAATGCAGGCTGCTGGGTCAGGTTTCCTTGCGTAGGTGAAGGCTCTTGGCGAGATGGTGCAGCAACCCTGGCATGGCCCTGGGTGGTCATCGCTTCCCTCCTTTACTGCCCGCGGTCAGGCTGCCGTATACGGCCTGCGCCACCTGTGCGCCAATCGATCCCGGTCTGCGCTGCGAAGATACTGCGATGCTCCCGGCATCGAGCGCGGGCAGCTCAGCGCTGTGCTGGAACGTCTGGCGGGAATCAGCTCCGGACAGCATCCGCTCCAGCTCGCTCGAAAAAGCATCGCCGATGGCATAACGCTCGGAGGCGGAGCAACCGATCAAGACCAGATCGTCGACCACCAACTCCACCCGTGGAGAAGTCTGCGTCATCTGGCGGATGTTGGCCGCACGCCGCGCGCGTCTCATGGTCGACCTCCCAGCTCCGTCTCAGCCAGCGGCCGTTCCAGCTTGGTGAACTCGACCTGGGCGGCGCGCTGCAGGTGGCTCATGCGCACGGGCTCGCCCGCATCGGCTGCCAGGAATGCCGCGTACAGCGCAATGTTGTGGATGTTCCCGCCGGGGATATTCAGACGCGCCAACCGGCTTATGTCCAGGTCGTTGGTTGGGGTCTGGGCGGGGAAGATGCGCCGCCAGATCTCGGCGCGCTGCCCGGCATCCGGGAAGGGAAAGCTTACCGCAAAGCGGATGCGGCGCAGGAAGGCCGTGTCGAGCGCCTCCTTGAGATTGGTAGTCAGGATGGCCAGCCCGCGGTAGGCTTCCATGCGTTGCAGCAGGTAGCTGATCTCCACATTGGCATAGCGGTCGTGGCTGTCCTTGACCTCGCTGCGCTTGCCGAACAGTGCGTCGGCTTCGTCGAACAGCAGGATCGATCCCCCCTCTTCGGCGGCGTCGAACACGCGCCGCAGGTTCTTCTCAGTCTCGCCGATGTACTTGCTGACCACCTGGCTCAGATCGATGCGGTACAGGTCGAGGTGGAGATCGTTGGCCAGCACTTCGGCCGCCATGGTCTTGCCGGTACCGCTCGCTCCGGAAAACAAGGCGCTGATGCCCAGCCCGCGCGCGCTGCGCGCCGCAAAGCCCCATGCCTCGTAGACCTTCATCCTCTGCCGGACGTGCACCGAGATTTCGCGCAGTATTTGCATCTGGGCGTCCGGCAGCACCAGATCCTCCCAGGTCGCCAGCGGGACGATGCGCTGTGCCAGCTCGCTCAAGGCTGGCTGCGAGTGGTCGTTACAGGCTTTCCACAGCGTCGCGCCAAGTACCTCAGGCTCCGCTGGTTCATCGGGATCCGGCTGTCCTCGCAATACTTCCGCCGAGATGAGGCTAATGGTGGCAGCATCCAGGCTGAACTGCGATACGATGGCATCTATCTGTCCATCAAGCCGAGCTGCCGCCGATCCCAGCGCCTTGTTCCATAGATCGCGCTGCTCGGTCGTCGTTGGTTTGGAGACCTCGAAGGTCACCAGCGGGCGGCGGGTACGCACCCGCTCGCGGCCCGACACAATCAGCCAGGTGCGCTGGCTTTCGATCCAGCGGCCCAATGAGGACTCGCGCCCCGCCTCACCCGGATCGGCCTGGTCACAATCGAGCAGCAGAGCATCGCTGCTCAGCATGGCCTCGCGCTCCCACAGGCGGTGTAGAGATTCCATATCGACAGGGCTGGCGGGGAGTGCAGCGGTCGGCATTAGGTGGAGGGCCAGGTCCAGCTGCGAGCTGGCTGCCACCGCGATGGCTCTCTGCGCCGTGAGATCGCTGCCGATCAGCTGGATGGCCGGCGGAAGCGCCCGCCAGGCTGCTATCGTCGACCAGATCTCCACGATCTGGTCGACGATAGCAGCCTGCGATGGGACAAGCTCCTGCTCCAGCATCAGCAGGGCTGCGATGTAACCATTGAGACGCTCATCGAGGTGGGTGATGCCGGCCAGAAAGTGCAGGATGCGCTCGTCGATCCGCAGTGGGCTCTGCGTGACGCTGCTGCCCGGGCCGAGATCGATGAGGCGCCAGTAGCGTAAGGGCCCGGAGGGTGACAGTGCGCTCCAGTGTGCATCCGGCAAAGCGGATAAGGCCAGGCTGAACGTGGGGTGAGCGCGAGCCGGGTCACCCTGCACAGAAGCGATCAGCGGGCTGAAACCCGAATCCAGCTCGACGCCAGCGCACAGCAGCAGCACGTCACGCTCAAAGGGCGTCAGATGGAATAGGCTCGTCAGATTGTCCAGCGCAAACGACGGCAATACCCCTTCCAGGTGGTCGGCACCTTCCACCGGGTAGGCGTCGGGCTCCGGCAGGCTCTCGTCGCGCCCCAGGCGTCGCTCGAGGATGCCACGCACTCGCCCCAGCATGGCGGTCAGGTATCGCTGGTTGGCTTCGTGCCAGCTAAGCGACATGTCGGGGCTCATGCGATCGTCACCTTGGGAGCGCTGTACAAAGGATGAAGCGGATCGGGGCCCATATCCAATACGCTCTCGGCCCCATCGACCTGAACGCGCACCAGGAAATCAGCGGGGGTCGAGAGTGCAACGTGGGCGGTGATGCTGGAAAGCGGCGGGGCCGGTGGAAGTGGGTTGGGAGTAATATCGTACTGGTGAGCATGGGCTGGCCGGTTGGATGGTGGATTGAACTCGTTGAGCAGCAGCAGCACATGCTGGTTCACGCTCACCTTGGGCTCAAACTGGATGATCAGATCCGTCTCGTACCAGGTCACCCCCTGGCCGTCGACCGTAGTTGCCACAGGTGTATTTGTGACTGTGATGCTGGGGCGCAGAATGAATGCTGACGCATTGGATTCGAAGCCCTTATGCACCGTCGCTGGTGTGCCCATCAAGAGGCCCTGGAGCACCTGAACGGAATGTATACCCGCCTGCAGCGAATCGGCCAGGAGCGGAGGCTCCTTGAGCAAAATCTTGATTTGGGTGTCAGACACATCGAGCGGATCGACCTCCATCCCATCGAGACGCACCGTGGTCACTTCCCCTCTCAGCTGCTTGCCGGCCAGTACCAGAATATCCCCAAAAACGATAGGCTGATCGGTCAGTACCGGGTCAAGACTGCTTTTCTGTGACAGGATGGCGTCGATCACCGGGTTGCGGAAGGTGCGCACATAGATGTTGCGGCTGCGCACGGGCAAACCCGGTTTGGCATCTTCGGTGCCGTCTACAAACACGACCGAAGCCTGGCATGTCAGAGACAAGCTGTAAGCGGTCTGGAAGAACACCGACCACAGTTTGGAAAGCTCTTCCAGCGCCAGGGGCATGAGCGATAGCTTCACTCGCTCCACTTCTGTCTCCAGGTTTGGGATGAGGGATGGGTAAACCAGTTTGAGCGCATTCCCGGCGTCCTTTACCCGTTCGGAGGTGAGTATCGGTTCGGCGTGGAGCTTGCGCACTACGCTGCCCATCACCATTTGCGGCTCGAAGCGATTCTCGTCTCCGTAAAAGGACAGCAGGTAACTCAGGTCATAAGCCGAGCGCGATGGCTGGATGACGCTGCCGTCTTGCCGGCGGGTGGGCAGGTCGGTGTTGCGAAAAGCAGCATTCGGCGAAACCTGGTACAGGTAGACATTGACACCGCTGGCTGGCAGGCCGCCAGGCGTGCCGATGTTGGTGAGCGGTGTTGGCCGAACCTTGGTGGCAATCGCGCCGCTGACGCCTGACTCTGCTACAGCGTCCTCTAGCAGGGATCGGAATGCCTCAGTAACCGCTGCAATCGACAGGCTGTTGCTCATCGTTTGCCCTCATTCCGTTGCCGCAGATAATCGTCCAGGCCCAGCTTGGGCTGCTGCCGCACAGGCTTCACCATGGGTTGCGGCGGTGGCTGGGTAATGGCCCTCACTTCGATCCGCCCAATGTTGATGTGGACGGTGGGTGTCTGAACTTCTTCTGCCGATTGGTCATACCGGTCGGCGACTGGTTGGCCGTTTTCCCCAGTACGCAGAGGGGCGATGACTGTCATCGACGGCTTCTCAGCGGCACCCTGGTAACGGTCGATGCGGGGACGGATGGCCTGTTTTGCGCCCGTTGTTCCTTTCTGGCCGAGCCGCCATCCACTTATTCCCCTCTCTGCACCCGCCCCCTCCGATTGGAGTGCAGCAACCAGATGAGCCTTCTCCCGCCGCCCGGCAGACAACCCGGCAGGTTGCGGACGGGCCTGATCGGCGCCTTGCTCAGGCTGAATATGCCGATAGTCGCCCAGTATGGATCGGCGAAAATTGGGAATACCTTCTGGTTGAGCACGCTCCTCGTCTTCATCCGATGCGTACTCGTCAGCCTGGGTCGAATCTTCATCCCGCCGGTTGTCCTTGAGGCGGCGATGGACAGGTGTCTCCCGCTCGGCTGCGAGAGGGAATGGCTCGGTGTGGTTGAATAAGCCAGACGGCGTTTCTTCGGCCGCAAAGGACGCATCGTCACTGGTAGCCAGCCCCTGCGATGGGAGATCGACCCCCACCTCACCCGGAACAATGCTCTCATCAGCGCGAGGCATCGCCATGTCCTCCGCCCTGGCCGGCACCTCGAACAACGCGGGCAGTCGCGGGCGGAGGATTTCTCCTGCCCGCGCATCTGCCGCCCGATTCATGCTCCGGGATACAAGGTTGCTGAGGAACTCAGTCATACGCCTATCAACTCCAGGTAGCGCTGGCGGCGCCAAACGCTCATGTGCAGGATGTCGGCCTCCCGCCACCCATAGGCAGACGCTAGAACATGTACCTCATGCATCAAACGGGCCGCCCAGGCATCAATCTCGGCCCAGAAAAAGGTGACGATATCGAAGATCACCTGCCAGGCATGCTGGCACACCGGACAGGTGACATCCAGCGTCACGTCTACCAATGGATCGGATTGGCTGATATGCTCTGCCAGAGCCTCCAGAGCATCTGCTGGTAGCTCGCTGACCGGGATCGCGACGCCGTCCCTGTGGACATCGCGCACACAGGCCTCTAGAAGCCGCTGGCACGCCGACGCCGGATCAGCAATCGCGCTCAGGTCAATGCTGGTGGGTAAATGATAGGTCACTTCGTAGGGAGCATAGGCAAATGCCATCTCGATATTCTCGGCCTCGGATATTTCAGACTCTGAAAATGGTGCGCCAGTCGCCTGGAGATCACTGGTATCGAAGGCCATTTCCAGCCGCTCGCCGCAGGCTGGGCAGGTGACCAGCCCTGAGAGTAGCGGGCCGAAGGTCATGGCGCGCAACTGGAGCAGACAGGCATCGCGCTGGCCGATCGTCAAGCGCACCATCTCGGCGGCGGGTCTCTGTGGAAAAGCGTGGCTCAGGATGACCAGGGCCTGTTTCACCGGGCTGCAGCCTGTGCCGTGCTCCCAGATTTCCAGAATATCGAATATCGTTAGCGGTTGCATAATCGTTGAGCGTTCATCCGTGAGCTAGCTACCAGCTTTTGACCCGCGACCTATGCCTGAAAATGTTCTAAACAGGTGGCTCGGTAAAGCTCGGCTCGGTCGGCTCCGGTACTTCATAGTCGCGCTCCCAGCCCTCATTCTCCAGCTTGATGTGCTGGATGGCAATGGCATTGGCGTTGGCGTCCAGGTCAGGCATCGCCTGATACTCGGACACCCAGCAGCGATAGACTTTGTAGGTAATGGCAACCTGGCCAGCCTCGTTATACAGCTCGATGATGACATCCTTACGGAAATCCTTGAGCGAGACTTCTGCCCCCAGGCCAGAGCCGAAGTTCCAGACCTTGTTGGCCCATTTCTCGAACTCGGTGTCGTGGGTTACGCCCCGCTCCAGGGTGATGGCTTCGTACTCGGTCCGTCCGGGCGACTTGCGCGACGTGCTTGGGTCGCCGCCGGAACGATGCTTGACGACCTCGGTCGTCTTCTTGAGCCCGCCGACCTTGCTCACGCCCGCGACGTAACGCCCATCCCACTTGACGCGGAACTTGAAGTTCTTGTATGGGTCAAAACGGCTTGCATTAACACTGAACTCAGCCATGCCTGCCTCCTATGCCTGGATCTGCCCAGCGATCTGCTGAATCTTGAGAATCACAAACTCGGCGGGCTTAAGCGGTGCGAAACCGACAAGGACATTGACAATACCAAGGTTGATATCAGTTTGTGTGGTTGTCTCCTTATCACACTTGACGAAGTAGGCTTCGTGTGGCGTTTTGCCCTGGAACGCGCCCTGCCGGAACAAGTTGTGCATGAAAGCTCCGACGTTCAGGCGGATCTGTGCCCACAGTGACTCGTCATTCGGCTCAAAAACGACCCACTGGGTGCCGCGGTACAGGCTCTCTTCGATGTAGAGAGCCAGTCGGCGAATCGGAATGTATTTCCATTCGGAGCCGATACGATCGGCCCCAGCTAGAGTACGTGCACCCCAGACCACGGTGCCGTAGGCAGAGAAAGTACGTAGGCAGTTGAGACCCAGTGGATTTAGCCGGCCATTCTCGCCATCAGTCAGTTTGCAGGAGAGCTCACGCACGCCGGCAAGGGACGCCTCGATGCCAGCGGGTGCTTTCCACACACCCCGCTGAGCGTCCGTGTGGGCGAAGATACCGGCTATTGCTCCACACGGTGCAAAGTCCTCAGTGAGGTTCTCACGGAGCGGATCCGCCATTCTCAGCCGCGGGAAAAAGGCCGCAACGTTGGCTGACAGATCCGTTCCGATAGACGTCCGCAGTTCATTCACTCCACTCTCTGCGTCAGCGACGGTGCTCCAGCTAGAGAGAGGATCCACAATGAGCATTGCCCGCCGATCCCTACAATAGCTAGCCGCCTGGCATAGTATGGTGGTACGTTGGAGTACATCTTCCTCGACATCTTCCCCGCGGCTCAGCGGGGGGATACAGAGAAGATTGAACAGGTCAGCCTTGTCCAAGGCATAAATGCCGGTATGGTTGCCCGAGACACCAGTCACTTCGGTATCAGAAATAGGACCGCCGGGGCCACCATTATTGTTGGAAGTACTGGTGCCAGCATCAGGTCGGGTGGTAGGTACGGTGCCTTGCACGGCAACCAACCCAGACTCCTGCTCAAGCACCTTGGCGACATAACGCGGCGAGGCTCGATCGGTCGAGATGTTGAGGATACTCTCTCTAGCAACAGGCTGGCAGGAATCGGGATCCAGCTCCTCGATCGTTAGGTTGAAGAGCTTAATGTCGGGGTATGGATCATCGGCATCTTTCGTCTGGTGGTCAGCAGTGACGCGCAGATTATTACCCCATTCACCGGGATTCTCTGCGGTCGAACCTAAGCTTGATGCGACCAATGTCAGAGTAGCTCCGCCAGCAGTCAAACCGAGTGTAGCACTGGTGGCATTGTTATGGACACGCACAACGATAGCGTCGGTACCCCCATGATTGAAGAAATGTTGCACAGCGTAACTCATTGGGCTTTCCAACCACAAGCCACCAAAGATGCGCTGGTATTCAGCAAAACTCTGTACCCGAATAGGATCATTTACTTTCCCTCGTCGAGCACATCCGATAAACGCGGTGATAGAGGTAGCTACTCCCATAATGGTACGTACGCCACTTGGCACCTCTTCAATATACACACCGGGATAGGTTGGTGTAACAGGCATCTGTTCCTCCTCAATTGCCTACAGTCGGCTTACGGGGTGGCATCACGGCCGATCAGAATCACAACATGAGCATCGTTTCCGCTCTGATTGTCGAAGTACAGCGTCTGGGGCACCCCACTGTCCACCATCATGGTCAGTGCACCTCTGCCCATCAGTAAATGGGGACTATCCAAGTTGAAGGATGGAAGTGGGGGTGCTGGGGGCACTGTCGCGCTCTTCTTAGCGTTGGCTGTGTAGGAAAGATTACCTCCGTACCAGTCTGAGGCTACCAGCATAAACGATACTGGAGGACTCGCTGCTGGCACCAGTTGAACTTCTTGCTCAGTCGTGTTGGCTGGTATGGTTACGTCGATCTTGTCGTAGGCATCAACGGTGAGTGTCTGGCTCAGTGGGACCATTGGTCCATTGGGTATTTTGATGGAGCTGCTAATGGCAATATTGTGAGGCATTTTTCCCCTCTCCTGATCGTAAGGATTCGTAAAAGAATAATGCTGCGTATGACACGCGCTTCCATGCAGGGCTATGTCTCCAACCCGGGCAAGCCAGAGTCAAATAGGATGGCCAAAATCGTATCTCTTCGGCATGAGCACCTTGCAGGATGCCGACCGCGATATCGTACATCCCCATACTCATCACATAATTGCTAGTGCCCCTGCACATGACAGATTATGAGTGCTTCCTCTAGTGATAACAGGGAGCCCGTTACTGTCTTCGCAAAACAGCGCTATGAAGCTCTCTGTTGCCGATCCCAAAAGACAGGACAGAATGCATCAGAGCTGTTCTTATGGGATTAGTGGGTGATATGACCTATGGGGCCGCGAATGTGTGGAGACAATGATGAGATGCTTGTTCAGAGAGGTCAGCGAAGAAGCGACGAAGTAAGTAAAGTGCGCAAACTGCCCCACAGTGAGCATCAACGAAAAGCCTGTTGACAATGATACACTACTTCTGTGCCTATGCAACCGACACGATTTCCCGATTCTGGCTGTACTCGGCGGGCACAACGAGGAGCGAAAATCCGCGACTCTCCTGCCCTGTTTTCGCTCAGCCCATGTCCATAAATGTGAGTAGATGTTGTACCACGGAGCGCTAATGTCTCGGAGCAAGCAGAGCAATCGAACCGGCTGGTCCTGCAAGCTCAACTCGCTCGATACGCTGACGTCAGTGAGCATCGGGATTTTGCGCTGCAGGCCCCCCCCGGCCATCCCAGATTGGTTGGTGATATCCTAGATATGCATTCGCTAACCGTACCTTGCCTTCATCCACACAACAACCCACTTCTTTCTCGTTGCCTATCGGTTGACTATATTCCATGCTGAGCCCAGACTGATGCCGAGAGCTCGAGCTATTTGCGGGTAGCTCAGCCCCTGCTTGCGGAGCTGACGTGCTCTCTCGTGAAGGAGCAGGCGCTTGGGATCAGTTGCCTGCGCTCGATGTGTACCAACTAGCCTGCTGATATCAATCGGTGCTTCAAAAAGACTAGTGTACGAAACACATCCCCTTGGGGGTGCCATTCCTTTCCTAGTATCGCGAATCGACCTCCTGACCGACGACATTCCGCCCCCAGCGCCTGAGCTTTCAGGCTTCCACGTGTCCACCATCGCTACAAAAACTTGTAGCTTGCAGGCTTGAATATGCCCTATCCATCGGTCATGATTGGGGCATGAAACCATCAGACCTGGCACTCAAATCCCATCGGGTGACCGTCCGCATGACCGGGCCGATGCTCGCCAATCTGCGCCGGCTGGCCGGGACGGATCGGCGTATCGGCGAGGAGATCCGCAACGCCATCCGCCTCTATCTGGATGACAAGGGCCAGATCACCGGCAGCCGCCGCTACTTCACCGGCGTGTTCCGAGACGAAGTCCGCCTGCTGCGCCGTGAGCTGAGCTGGCACCTGACCCTGATCACCATCTTGCTGGCCGAGATGCTCTCGATCCTAATCCGCAATTCCCTCGACATGGACGAGCAGTCCGCCAAAGCCTTCTCTGCCGGCGGCATCCTCAAGATCGCCGAGGAGCGGCTGGTCGAGAGCGGCTGGAAGGTCAGGATGCGCATCGATGCAGCTACCGATGACGCCGAGCTGGAAGAGCAGAGACAGAAGGACAAGGTAAGCTAATACCCAAGCCGATTATCATCACCAGCCTCAAAATCAAGAAGCCTGGCCAGGTCAAATCGCTGCGAGAGCTGTGCAAATATCTGCAATATCGCGATGGCTCGGTGCGCCGAGAAGCCTTCCTGGGGCAAGAGCATCGTTATCCAGAAGGCCTGAGTGACTACATCGCCCCACAGCACCGCCAGGCCAGGTGGGTGGATCGAGGCATGGGCGAGACCTACAAGCAGATCGCCAACCGGGCCTTCGATTGGCAAGGTAGGCGTGCACTGGCCCGCACCTGGGTGATCTCGCCCGATCCGGAGCTGATGAAGCACCTGCCCGAAGAGCATCGCTTCGATGTGGTTTGCAATGTCACCGAGCAGACGGTCGACCACTGGTACAGCAACAACGGCTGGGGGCAGCCGGAGTACAGCTATGTTATCCACGACAAGCACCGCATCGCCGATGGGGAGCAGATGATTCACGCTCACATCATCACGCCCGCCACCATCCGCGTCGACGAGGCGGGAGAGCTGGGACGCATCGATCACTATGTGAGCAAGCCGCACATCCGCGACCTGCACCGCACCGCCGC
>JAFGLD010000113.1 GCA_016928235.1 Anaerolineae bacterium
CAGTATTCTCGACCATTGTTCATCTGTTAGTTTGACGTTCATGAGGCTACAGTATGCCCTTATTTCAGCAAATGTCAACAGAACCTAATAAAGGGGAAATTCTTGCTCTGGATTTTCCTAAGCTCAACATTGCACATACCTGACTGAATAGTTATGAAGGGTTATGCAAAGGGATGGGATTTTTTCAACATCCGGTCAAAATTCGGAAAATCATGTTCGCCTGAACGATGTCATTCCCGCAAAAGCGGGAATCCATGGGTGTGGTGAGTGATTTCCAATGAGCAAAGTCAAGCTAAAGGAATAGCGATTAAACAACTTTCCCGGTTGAACTTACAATAAGGATTATGGCACCCCCATTTCAAACATCACGGATCAGCTACAACCTCAGTCTGTTTCGTTGATCCAAACTGAACAATTACAAATAGCAAAGGCTTTTTAATGAGTACGTCACCACTATGGAAGATCGAACTCCATGCACACACAATCTATTCAAAGGACTGCCTGACACGGCTAGATAAGTTACAAGACATTTGCAAACAACACGGTATAGATAAACTTGCCATTACCGACCACAACTCAGCTCGCGCCGCGCTGCAAATGGCACACCTCTATCCTATGTGGATCATCCCCGGTGAAGAGATCATGACAACCGAAGGCGAGCTACTGGCATGGTATATCAAGGAAGAAATCCCTCCTCACCTGACACCTAAGGAAACCATCACTCGGCTACGCGCTCAAAATGCAGTGATCGGCATTGCCCATCCTTTCGATCGCTATCGACGGGGAGCCTGGCAACGCGATCAGTTGATGCAGATCGTTGACCTGGTCGATTGTATCGAGGTATTCAACGCGCGCTGCATCCACAATGAAGATAATCATCAGGCACTGGCCTTTGCCCAGGAACACAACAAGCTGATGACTTGCGGCAGCGATGCTCACTCGTTCCCGGAATATGGCAAGGCCGTTGTAAAAGCCCGTCCCTTTGCCAATACAGCCGATGGACTTCGTCAGGCCCTACAGGATGCCACGAGAGAGGAGCGACTGAGCAATCCACTGATTCATTTCAGCTCCCGCTATGCCAAATGGATGAAAGCATTGTTCCCTTCCATGAGGCCTCAATAGATCTATGTCGAGGAGCCCAACCAGATGACCATCCTTATCATTGCCGCAGGCATTCTTCCAATGCTGATCTATCCACTCTTTCTTTACTGGATGGATCGCTATGAGAAGGAACCCTTCGGGCTGATGGCTGCTGCCTTCTTGTGGGGATTCGTGCCGGCAGCCATCCTTTCGCTGGTCATACAGATCATCTTTGGCATCCCCTTCCTATTTGTCGATGAAACAGGACAGCTCGGCGATCTGGTCACGACGATTGTCTTTGCGCCGATCAGCGAAGAGATCTTCAAAGGGTTTGCCGTTCTGGGTATCTACCTGATCTGGCATAACGAGTTCGATGGCGTTTTTGACGGGATCATCTATGGCGGATTGGTCGGTTTCGGTTTTGCGGCAATCGAGAACATCCTATACTTCTCTGAATATGGTCTAGAACTCTTCTTCATGCGAGCCATTCTCTTTGGGCTTAACCATGCCTTCTTCACCAGCCTGACCGGGATCGGATTTGGGATTGCCCGCCATTCTCGGAGCTTTCTCTGGCGATACACTGCCCCTCTGCTTGGACTTCTCTCAGCCATATTCGTCCATGCCCTGCATAACATGAGCGTCACTCTGGCCGGCGAATCAATCGAATTTATCTGCCTGGGCATCCTGGCCGATTGGGGTGGCATGTTGATGATCTTCCTGATTATGGTCATTGCCATCCGGCAAGAGCGCCGCTGGATCATCGACCAGCTCAAAGAAGAAATAGAGTTAGGAACGCTAACCCAGACTCAATACATCACCGCCTGTTCGCCGATCAGAAGATTTGGTGTCCGGTTAGAGGCATTGTTGACGGGGCGTCTGTCGATCTGGTGGCGAATAGGTCGCTACTTCGATACCCTGACCGAGCTGGCCTACAAAAAACATGCCTACACTCGACGCGGAGAGGCTGGCGCGCACCAGACACAGATCGATACACTACGCGCAAAAGTAGGCATACTTAACGCGCAGCTAGGGGAGAGAGAAACGAGATAACAATTTTCCTATCACAAAACAGGCTTGAAGGCGCGAATGCGAAAGATCTTGGGTCGCCAGATCAAACTACCGTTATCTTCCGCATAAGCAGCGAGGTTCTCTTGTAAATCGCCCAGGCAAAGCCGTCGAGTCTCCACATCCATTGCATTGATCTCCACGCGGCGGTCCGGCCAGGCAAGTTTATAGCGGATGAAGGCCCCAACGTCCGGCAGGATTACCGGCAAGCACACGATGCCAACCTCCACATCGCAGAACCCCGTCTCGGCCGCCATAGCAACAATGTCATCTGGCCCATCGATGTCATCCCAGGGAACCGGCGTCGCCACCATAGCGCGCATGGCCGCCAATTCGGGCAGGGGATCGTCCACGGCATATTCGGCAATGGTGTCCGAGACGATTTCGCTAAGAGGGTCAGGGGCACCCCACTCCTGCAGCACAAACCGCCCCTCAGGTACCAGGACTCGCCAGATCTCAGCTAGACTGCGCATCGGATCGGTGCTGTTCAAGGCAAACGACGCCAATACCACATCGAACGTGCTGGAGCGAAGAGACAGGTGCCGCATGTCTGACTGAAGCAAGTTGTCAACACCATTCCCCCTGGCAATTTGCAGCATCGCGCGGGAGAAATCGAGCGCGAAAACGAAACAGGCTAACGCGATACCGCTGCGCGCTACCAGGCCGCTGCCGGCGCCCACATCAAGCACCCACTCACCGGCTTTCAAACGGGCAACCTCGATCAGAGCATCAGCCAGCGGTCCAAACGCCGGCTCGACATCTCTATAATGGCCCGCTGCCCGATCGAAGTAGTCCAGCAGTGAAGACTTCACGACATTACCGCATCGACACTAGCCGCGAACCTGCTCCAGAGTTGCCGAGCTAAAGACCAGATTGAGCGACTTACTGTAGATAACAACACTCTTATAAACCTTCAGGTTAGTTCCATCAGGAATATCGTAATTCTGGGCTCCTGTGAGTCCCTTGAGCGGCCCCAGATCCACATGAACAGGCTGCAAAGAATCGGCTCCGGTACGGGGTTCGGGGTGCTGAGACAATATGACATACAAGTCAGGGCCACTGGTCACAGTAAAGGGATCGAGCCGCAAAGCCCGTTTGACTTCACCAATCTGGTAGATCGAGGCTGCTCCCTCGGCCCGATGCATAGAATCGATGACGGTGAAATCACCCGCCATGATGATAAAAGGCTCATCGCCAACCGCCAGTGACTCGAGCCCCGTCTCCTTCATCAACTCGACGACCACAGGATCGAGGGTCGGTTGTACAGTCACGGTAATCGCAAATAAAAGGGTCGGCGTAGCTGTTTCTTCGATCCTGGCTACAGAGTCTTCATTGGGAGTAGCCGTCGGGGTCGGGGTTTCATCTTCAACAAAAAATGGCAGCCACACCCCACTCGATGCCAGACAAAGGACGAGAAGCGCCCCTAACCCAACAGCGATCCATCGTTGCTCATTCACACTATTTCCTCATTTCAGGCAACCGGTAAACAACCACTTGCGCGCATCTTGTTTTCCGGGATGATTCGTGACTCTGCGATGCACAAGAGAGCTATTTGAAAACTGATTGTTTACACAATACTACACTAAACATATATGTGGGCTTAGCGTCATAGGTGAATTCCCGCCCCACGCTTTCTCGGGGGCAGGCATTTCGCGGGAATGACATCGTTGAGCAGATGTCAAACAATCAATGCGACGTCTTTAAACAGCCTGGCTCATTTCACATGACGGCAACCCTTCCTGTTTTCCGTACTTTAACTGTCATATTGGACTTTTGCCAATATTGCGTCTGGGTTTACGTTTCATCACAGAAAAACGACATCCGGCCAAAACCGGCAGAGCTATTTTCAGTAACGATTTAGCCTTGTCTCGACGTGAAAGCGTGATCCGTGAAAAGTGGTGAGTGGCAAACAAAACAGCCAGTCTGGATACAGATTTATCCTATCACCTACCACCACAGCAGATATAGCCTCATTCCGCGCTAGACACATATCGGTGGCAATGATACAATCGGGTTGCTGAGATACGGAGAGGCCAACCATGTCCTATACCATCCTATACGTCGAAGACGAACCCGCCATCATCGAACTGGTCCACGACATACTTGAGCACAAAGACATCCAACTGGTCTCGGCCTGTAGCGCCGCGGAGGGTATCCAGAAAGCTCGTGAAACAAAACCCCATCTCATGATGTTGGATGTCCTGATGCCTGATCGGAGCGGCTGGAGCATTTACAACGAGGTGCGTTCTGACCCTGCATTCAAGGACGTTCCCATCATCATGCTAACGGGTCAACTGCATCGATATCGCATCATGAAGGAGTTTTCCCACAGTGCAATCGATGCCTATATAACCAAGCCGTTTGATGTTAACACGGTCAGGCAGGAAATCGAAAAAATGCTCGGTGTGCCGATCTGGTCAGACGGCAAGAAACAGTCTGCCCAACCAAAGAACAGCCGATCACCAAAGTCACGTAAAAAGTAGAGGCAGCTCATCATCGTTTACAAACTCGACGCAACACACTCCGGCCTACGTCTGGTCGTCCTTCTGGCAACTGTGCTTGGCAGTGTGCTTGGGATATTCGTTATCGTGCCTGCCATCACTCGCCTCTTGGGCATTCCGGAGGGTCTCAGTTGCTCGCTGTCCATCATCGGCGGAATCACCATCGGACTCGGCATCAATTGGGTGGTGGACCGCACACTGCGCTCTATATGGCCAAGCGGACGTCGATTAACTACCGATGAACAAGCTATCACCCTGCATGAGCGTTCCGGAAACACCATCGAGATCAAGTGGGCAGAGCCAATCGATGTGCTCGCCTGGTACTTCGTTGTCCCCAAAGAACGTGGCTGGGTCCCCAAAGGCTGGCATTGTATGTCCTGTCGTCTGCTTCAAGATGGCCGGGCCATCACCCTATACACATTCATGAAACCCGACGAGGCCAAAGCCATGGCACAACGGTCTGCCTTTCAAGAGTTGATCTCCAGGAAGCATGCTGCCGAGCAAGGCAATGAGCATCAGCTTAAGCAAGCCCTGGCACAAGATCCGCTAAGGGCGGCAGACACAGATCGATGGACAATGGGAGCCGAAATGCTCCCCAACGATTTCATCACCCTGATGTCCAAACTCGATAGGCAACTATCGAA
Source organism: Anaerolineae bacterium (assembly GCA_016928235.1). Classification (GTDB taxonomy): domain Bacteria; phylum Chloroflexota; class Anaerolineae; order Aggregatilineales; family UBA3940; genus JAFGMS01. The sequence continues at coordinate 5,291 of JAFGLD010000113.1, forward strand.
CTGGCCCGCCAAAAACACCGTTGAGGCATCATCAGGGTCAAGGACATCAATCAACAAACACTAAACGTCATCAGCCAGGAGAGTAGAATAATGCCGGATGTCAAAACGTTTTGGGATCCACAGGGACTGACGGTTGACTCACTGGGGAGCAAAGAATACCTGCGCACGACTGATGGGGATACTCCCTATGTATCCCTCTCGATTCGCATGTTGAGCATCGACGCACCAGAGGTGCACTACCCTGGCCGGACTCGCCCCTCGCGCCACGATGCCGACCTGGCTCAGCTGGCCCAATGGATCATAGAAGGGCATGCACCAATTGACGGCGATCTGGCTGCCTACTTGCAGCCACGTCTGGCAACCGGCAAGGCCGGCACCCTTCAAGAACACCAGGGACAACAGTCATCGGCCGTTTTCCAGCAAATGCTGGAGAAAATGCTGGAACGTCCCACCGGGTCACGCCGCAGCCTGTTCATCCGCACGGCCGATCAGCCCTTTGATGAATACGGCCGCCTGCTGGCCTACATCGCCCCTTCCTATTCATCAGATGAAATGGCGAGCCTGTCCGAATGGCAACGTGCTACCTTCAATCTGCTGATGGTGCAGGCAGGCTGGGCAGCTACGCTGATCATCTATCCCAGTCTTCCCAAATATCAGGATCTGGTCATGCTGCAAGAGGCAGCTAAAGAGGCTTATCTGTCTGGGCGCGGCATTTGGGCCGAATCGCTTGTGCTGACAGGCTACGAGTTCCGAATGGCAATCAAGCTCTTCGAGATCACCAGGAAACTGGTTAATGGTGACAAAGTCTCATCCAGCCAACTCAAATCGTGGATCTCGCGCTACTGTGTCGACATGACCACCAAGGAAATCTATTACCCTGAGAAATACTTCCAGGTAGCGCCATACAACCGGCTCTTCATCTGGCCCAAAGATGTATCTGAAGCAGTCGGCAAGCTCAACCTGGCGCCGGCCGATTAGGATAGATCAAACTCAGCACTTGGGGCTGCATCTGAGAATGTAGTCACTGGATGAGTGACATGGTTTATGCTGCGAAGGCGCAATAACACTCAAGATCTGGATCTTTCTCCACTTGGAAAATTAAATCGTGATAATGTCTATTAACAAACGCCAACAAGCCCCCCCAAAACAGCTTTCCTCAGAACAGGAATTACGCGAGTTCGTCGAGGCTTCTCACCAGGTTGTCCAAGAGCCTCTTCCAAAGACGCATGCTGTGCGAATCGCTGTCTGCTCTGACATCCACGACAACATCTGGAAGCTGGAACGTGCGCTGCCCGGCATGAACCAGGCCGACCTTCTGATCTTCTGCGGCGACTTTTGCGCCCCCTTCACCCTGACCCAGATGGCTCAGGGATTCAAAGGGCCCGTCCACGCTGTACTGGGTAACAACGACGGCGATCAGCGTCTGCTTTTGCAGATGGCCGAGAAAGCAGGTAACGTCACGTTGTATGGCCAGATTGCCGAGATCGAGATCGGCGGGGCACATATTGTCGTCAACCACTACCCCGAGATCGCGCGCGGACTGGCAGCCGGCGGCTCGTACGATGTCGTATGCTATGGGCATGATCATACGCTGCACCAGGAAAAGATCGGCAAGACGCTGCTTATCAATCCCGGCGAGATCATGGGGCGTTTTGGTCGCAGCACCTATGTAATCTTCGATGCATTAACCCAGGCTGTCGACGTTTTCGAGGTAGCCTGAGACGCAATGACCACCGTCACAACTGCTTTGTGGAAAGGTTGCCTGGGAGGGATCGGATTGGCGATGGTGTTCTTTGCCATCAGCGGTATAACCTACCTGATCCTCACTCACACCGGCCTATCTTACCGGATGATCCTGTTTGTGACCTTTGCCAGCGGCCCAATCATTGGCACGCTTGGAATGAGCGCGATCCTGGGAACGCTTGCGCTACGCGCGCAGACCCAGGCAATCGATAAGAATAAGTAAAGTTCATTTTTACCAGGGAACATGAAACAACTTCGAGGCACCCCTCTGAAACGTTTTCTGCGCGATTGGCGGCGTGAGCACGTCGAGTTGCCGGAGCTGGCCCTCGTGCTGCAAAGTGTATCTTACCCGGCCAACGTCGGGTCTCTTTTCCGCATCGCCGATGCTACTGGGGTCGGTAAGATGTTCCTGTGCGGCATCACCCCGACCCCGCCCAACCAGACAATCAGTAAAGTGGGGCGGGACAAGCACAATGATGTTTGCTGGTATTATGAGAAACAGGCCGAAGACGCCTTGCGGACCCTGCGTTCAGAGGGTTACCATATCTACGCGCTTGAGTTGACCGATGCCTCTCGGCCCTACCATCAGATCAGCTACCCTGATAAGCTGTGTTTGGTTGTAGGGAATGAAGATCACGGTGTCACGCGGAGCGCGTTGGCGCTGTGCGATTTAGCGATGTTTGTGCCCATGTACGGCAAGGGACAGTCTCTCAATGTACATGTCTGTGCCGGGGTGGTTCTCTATCATATTATTGGGCAGAAGTCTGGAAACCCGGAATAAAGACCAAAGAACACTCCAAACCGATACATGTTATCTTTTTCAAGAGAGTAATCGTGAGAGTAAACTTCAGACGTTTTTTCCATCACATCCATATTGCGCTTTTCGAGCGCAACCAACGGGATGTCAAAGCCCCTTCCAACCAGATGTTTATCCTGGCAGTATTCCTGTTGGTTTTGGTGCCGATCTTGCTCCCCCTGGCCTGGCTCAGTTGGCTGTGCGATAAAGTGCTGTTTTCCCGCCATCGCCAGATCACCGTTCGCCAGCCGGTATTCATTATCGGCAATATGCGCAGCGGAACCACCCTCCTGCACCGCCTGATGGCAAAGGATACCCGCACTTTCTGCCATCTCAAAACGTGGGAGCTGGGCTTCGCGCCCACCATTACCCAACGCAAGCTTTACGAGTTCATCGCCAGGGTGGATGCGATTCTCGGAGGTCTGCTCGCCAGACTCGTCAATTATCTCGACAAACAACTGCTTGGCCGGATCGCGCTCCACCCCACCGGTCTGTTCGAAGCTGAGGAGGATGACCTGATCCTGCTCTATGTCTGGAGCTCGACTTTCATCATGGGAGTATTCCCCTACCCTGATGAAGTACTCAATTTCATTCTACCCTTCGATGACCTTCCCGAAGAGCGTGAGCGGGTTATGCCATTCTATAAAGCTGCTCTTCAACGCCACCTCTACCACCACAAAGCAGAGAACAAGCACATACTGTCTAAGAACCCTGTGTTCTCTTCTCGCATCGACGCGCTATACGAAACCTTCCCGGATGCCCGCTTCATCTATTTGATCCGCAATCCACTCGATGTGGTCGCCTCAATGGGAAGTTACATGCGCGCCGCCTGGAGCGAGTTTCAGGGCAGCGGGCAGCCGTTCCCCTATGATGAACATATCTGGGAAACCGTTAAGAAATGGTATGGCTACACCCTTGAGCGGCTGGAACAGGCCCCACCAGACAGCCACATTATCATCAGCTTCGATGAGCTGACGCAAAACCCTCGTCAGGCAATCACCCGCATTTATGAGCATTTCGGTTTCGACCTATCGACTGAGTTTGACCAGACACTCATCGAAGCCACCAAGCAGTCTCGCGCCTATAACAGCAATCACACCTACTCATTTGAAAATACAGGTTTTACCCGCGAGCAGGTGATGGGTGAATTCAGCCACATTATTGAGCGGTTCGGATTTGAAGAAGATAAAGAGGAAACGGAGGAGCATGAGTTATCGTTAATCCAAAGCCCTCTATAACAGTTGCATGTGACGCTTTCAACCGGGAACTCGCCTACACAACACACTGTCATCAAGAAAAAATCATTCTTGAGATCCTTCACCCGGCTTCAGTTTCCGCACCAATACCTTATCGACTCGCAGATCGTCCATATCGACGACCTCGTAATGGAAGTGCTTATCTTGAAAGCTGTCCGACTCACGGGGAACACGGTCAAGCTGTGCCATAACGTAGCCGGCCACAGTCTGGAAATGCCCTTTCACCTCACCCGGGAACACCGTTTCAATATCGAAATAGGCCTTGAACTCATCCAGCGGCAGCAAACCATCGACCAACCAGGTATCGTCCTGACGCGCGATAACAGTCGGCTCACCCGGCTGATCTTCTTCGTCAGGCAGTTCACCCACCACAGCCTCCAGCACATCCTTCAAGGTAATGAGACCCTCGACACCGCCATGTTCGCTGATGACCATGGCAACCTGCTGGCTCCCTTCGCGGAACATCTCCAACAGCTTCAGTAAAGGAGCGTTCTCCGGCACAAAAATGGCCGTTCGAACCAGATCTTTGAAGTCCGACTGGGCTCCTTTCAGGCAGTCAGTCCAAACATCCTTGGCCGAAATGACCCCCAGCGTGCGGTCAATACTGCCATCACAGAGAGGAAAGTAGCTAAATCCACTGTCTGCCATCTTCATTTCGTTCTCGGAACGGGCATCTTCGGCGTTCAGCCACGTTACCTCGGTCCGAGGAATCATGGCTCGTGCCACCGGGCGCCTGTCGAGGCGGAAAACGCGCCCGACGATATCATATTCGGCCTGCTCAAACACGCCATTCTCAACACCTCCTTCGATCAGGACAGCGATCTCCTCCTCGGTCACAGGCTGCTCTTGCGAGACATCGATGGGGATGAATTTCAGCACCAGCTCGGTCGAGGCTGTCAACAGATGGACGACAGGCGCAGTGACGCGCAGCAGCAACTCCATCGGTCGCGCCATCGCGCCGGCGATAGCTTCGGGGTGGCTCAGGCCGATGCGTTTGGGTACCAGCTCGCCCAACACAAGAGAGAGATACGTTGTCACGATCACGATGACACCGACACTTATGGCTTTCGCATAATTCCCCACTACAGGGATCGGTTCGATGTTAACGGCAATCTCGCCGGCCAGCGTAGCTCCTCCAAATGCTCCGGCCAGAATGCCGACCATCGTGATGCCGATCTGGACCGTCGACAGAAACCGATTGGGAGACTCGGCCAGCTTGAGCGCACGCCCGGCCCTGATATCGCCACGATCGGCGCGTGATTCGAGCAGCGCCTTGCGAGCCGAGACAACCGCGATCTCAGACATCGCAAAGACGCCGTTGATCATCACCAGGACAATCAGCAGAAAGACATCAAGTAACGCTCTCGATAACATCATCACCTCAGAATTGGATTATCTTGGACAGGACATAATCATCCCGTGTTGTTTCCAAAAAAACAAGACGGCCTACCAGTAATGAACTGGAGCATCTTCCGATTCCTTCCGTTTGCACAGCTTGCCCGCCTGCTCCATACTCTGAGACATACAAGACAGACACCTCCGTACTTGTTTAATCCAAATCGAAGGGGAAAGACATGATCAAGATTGTCACCACAGAGCAGATGCGCGCTATTGAGCGTGCCACAGACGAGGCCGGGATCAGTTATGCCGATATGATGCAGCACGCCGGACGCGCGGTCGCCGAGATCGCAAAAGAGATGCTGGGCAATGATGCAACCGGCAAGCGCGTAACAGTGTTGGTCGGCAAGGGGAACAACGGCGGCGATGGGCTGGTCGCTGCCCGCATCTTGAAGGAAGAAACGCAGGCCGAAGTCAGCTGCTATCTTACGGCAGCGCGTGGCGATGACGACCCGGTTTACGTCGCTACGCGGGACACTGACGTCTTCATCACTATAGCCGAAGACGACAAACAGTGGCGCAGCCTGAAGAGCCTGGTTGCCAATGCCGACATTCTGATCGATGCCATCTTGGGAACCGGCATCAAGTTGCCGATCAAGGGTGACACCAAGAAGTTGCTCGATATGACAGTCAGGTCACTCAACCGCCGGCGGCCAGATCCGGACGATGGTCAATTGATCCGCCCGGCCGCCCTACCCCACCGGAGACCAACCGGCACGCGCGTAATTGCCGTCGATTGCCCATCGGGGTTGGAGTGCGACAGTGGGGAGCTCGATCCCGCCGCCATCCCTGCTGATGTGACGGTGACGTTTGCTGCCGCCAAGTACGGCCAGATCACCTTCCCCGGCGCTGAAGCCATCGGCGAGTTGGTGGTGGCTGATATCAACACACCGCCCGATCTACCTGATCTGGCAGCTATTCCCATCGAGTTGGCCACTGGGGACGATGTGGCCGCCCTTCTCCCCCAGCGGTCTGCCAACTCGAACAAAGGCACATTCGGCAAAGCCCTGATCGTGGCCGGATCGGTGAATTACACCGGTGCAGCAGCTCTGGCCGGCAAAGCCGCCTATCGGGTCGGTGCCGGGCTGGTCAGGATGGCCGTTCCACAAACCATCTACCCGATCCTGGCATCGCAGCTGCCGGAGGCGATCTGGCTGCTGTTGCCGCATGATATGGGCGTCATCAGTACGGCCGCATTGGGTGTTTTCTTCGATGAACTAGGGAATGTCGACGCGCTGTTAGTCGGCCCCGGCCTGGGAATGGAATCGGAGACGGCGGGCTTTCTGCGCGGCCTGCTGCGCGCCGATCACCAGACCAAAAAGGGACAGATCGGGTTTCTCTCCGCCAGACAGGAGGACACAGCACAACCTGACAGGTCGCTGCCGACCTCGCTGGTCATCGACGCTGACGGGTTGAACCTGCTTGCGGAAATCGAGAAGTGGTGGGAGCTGCTGCCCTCGCATACCGTGCTGACACCTCACCCCGGCGAGATGGCACGGCTGACCGGCATGAATCGAGACGCCATTCAGGCCGACCGGATCGGCGTGGTAAGCCAAAAAGCAGCCGAATGGGATTGCGTGGTGATCCTCAAAGGCGCCTACACTGCTATTGGCGCACCGGACGGCCGCGTGACAGTCATCCCGATAGCCACCGACGCGCTGGCAACCGCCGGGACAGGTGATGTGCTGGCCGGCTGCGTGGTCGGGTTGCTGGCGCAGGGCGTCCAGCCCTTCGAGGCGGCTGTGGCTGGGGCCTATATCCACGGCCTTGCCGGGCTGCTGGCGGGGAAGAGCAAGCCGCCGCGTAGCGTGATGGCATCGGATGTACTGCATGCCTTGCCGGAAGCACTGGCCGAGATCGAAATGACGCAGTTTTTCCCGTGATGGGCTTATTGATGCCCAACAAGCTCAAGATCAAGACGGCCAAATGTATCGAGAACCACCGGCTCAGACCAATCACTTGGACTGATATCGATGCCCAGAATGTCGGCGGCAGTGTGAGTGCGTCCTCGATCGGTACTGACAGCGCCTATGTTGATCATATGAGGGTCACCGAGGGCCGCTTTGGGGATCTGGATCTCGATGATCGATGGAACACCGCTTCGTATCGCTGCTCCACCGGTCAGGGTAATCTCCTGCCATGTCTCTCCATCCCAGGCATAGAAGGAGTAGCTGCCACCCATCGTATCCTTGCGCTCAATGATACGCACATCGAGGCAATACTCCGGCTTGAAAGGATCGGCCACTCTGAGGGGGCGCCTGCCAACATCGGCACCCGCCCCCTGTGCATCGTTGGTGGTATCGAAATACAGCAGGTAGCTGGCCCCTTGATCAGCGTAAACATCTCCCGCAACAGTCAGAGAAATGGCAATGAAATCGTTATCTTCAGTTGCATGCAGGCTGATCAGATCCAGAGCTGCATCCTGCCCCAGATGATCGCCCAATGCATCCGCTGACAATGCTTCACCGTATGCCTCCTGCACAACACCATCGGCCAGCACCGATGGAAATGTGTACGGATAGCGCAAAAAGTCGATGCCCTCATGCAGCTCATTGCCCTTCCTGAAATCGAAAAAGGTAGCATTTTCCCAATGTGATCCCAGTCCCCACCGCGTCGAACATCGAGTGGAAACCCAGGCCGGTTCCCAATAGACGATGCCCAGGGCACCATTGCCGATCAGACTCTGGGCCAGATCGATGAGAAACTGCCGCTGCCCGGCAATGGTAGTCGGATACCCGCGAACACCCTTATTTAAGATATTGCCGGCTGTCTCCGAGACTCCCTCAAATGTCCAGGGATAAGCCGTCTCAACAACCATCACATCCTTACCGAAGGTCTGCCGCAAATAGGTAACATGGCCGCCCATGTCGGCGATCGAGAAATCGCTCCACTGAGGGTAATAAGAGATACCGATGACGTCGAAATCGGCAATGCCATGCTCCTGCGCTTCGCGAAACCACCAGCCTGTATTTTCCGGTTGAGCGATGTGTAAAATTATCTTGGGATCGGTATTGGTCTTTTCTGCAACATCGCGCACAGCCTTGATACCGGCATTGAATAGTTTAGCGTCTCGCGGCCAATCCAGCTCGACGATGCGCTTGAGCATACCCGCATTGGTCTCGTTACCCACCTGGACAAAAGCCGGCATCACCCCTTCCTGGTAGAGTACCATCAGGACATCGTAGGTGTATTGATACACAGCCTGAGCCAACTCATCCTCATCTTCTATATGCTCCCAGGCCGCGGGAATGTTTTGCTTGCCAGGATCGGCCCACTCGTCAGAATAGTGGATATCGAGAAGCGTCAACATACCAGCTTGTCGAGCCCGCTCGAATGTCTTTGTAACGTCGGCCAGTGTACTGTAGTCTGTCCAGGTCGGATCGTGCCACAAGCGAGCCCGCGCGAGGTTGGCGCCACGATTGTGAAAGAGCTTGAACGGATCTTGTGGCTTCCCATCCTCAAGATAGACGGCACCACAATCCTCCATCTCATTGACATAGGAGAGATCGACGCCGAAATAGAATGGAATCCTGGCTGATTGGTTGTGTTGACAGGCGCTTAGCCCCATAGATACAACCAGTAAAACACCCCATACAACACCAGATCGACGATGATACAATGTCCGGTTATCCTTTCACCGCGCCCGATGTCATTCCACTGATGACATACTTTTGCAGAGGTATATAGAGCAAGATAACCGGAATGGCCGCCATGATTGCCCCTGCAGTGATCATGCCAAAGTCCTGGTCAAACCTGTCGCTCCGAAACAACATCAGCCCAACCATTACAGTCAGCTTATCCATACTCTTGAGCAGAACGCGCGCGATGACAAAATCACCGTAAGCAGCCATGAAGGTCAGCACCCCAACCGTGATGATGATCGGTCTGATCATTGGGAAGATGATGTACCAGAAAGTCTGCCAAAAGGTTGCCCCCTCGACCAACGCGGACTCGTCGATCTCCAGTGGGATCGAGTCAATGAAGGACTTGACCATTAGCACATTGAGGCCCAGTCCTCCACCAATATAGATCATTGCCAGACCACCATGCGTATCCAGACCGAGTATGGGAATGACAAGACCCAACTGCTGCAACATAGAGAACAGGGCAACCATCCCAAGAACCGCCGGAAAGACATTGACAATCAGGAGGCCGGTCATCAGATGTTCACGCCCTCGGAAGCGAAAGCGCGACAGGGCATACCCTGTAAAGCAAGAAACGAGAACGACACCAACCGCTGAGATAGTAGCCAGCTTGGCCGAATTGATCAGCCATTGCACATAGGGGAAAAACTCGTTATTCAACAACTGGTCATAGTTGGTGAAGCCTGGATTCTTGGGCCAGATTGTGCCGCCAACCAAGGATTTTGCCGGGTTAAGCGAAGCCGATATGACCCACAAGACGGGTAATACTGCAAATATAATCAGTATCATGGCAAGGCCATACCGAAGCGCTGTACCGATCCTCCGGCGCGTACGCAGACTTACCAGAGGCGTTTGGGGTTGCGGCTCATTAAGATTAGTCGAATGGGTGCTCATCACTATGTCTCCTTGAAGACACTGGTCACGCGAACCTGAAGCAGAACCATGACGCTAACAAAGACAAACAGTAATGTGGTAATGGCTGCAGCCAGACCATAGTTGGTGGTATTGGATGTCAGGAAAGCCAGGCGGTATACAAAAGAGATCAAGATATCGGTCTGGCCCATGGGAACAATTGTGCCCGCCATCGCTGGCTGACCAAAGTTAAAAATGAAGATCACATTGAAGTTGTTGAAGTTGAACGTGAATGAAGCAATCAACAAGGGCGTCAGAATACGGAGCAGCAAAGGCGATGTGACATAATAGAACCGATTCCAGAAACCTGCACCGTCGACCGTAGCCGCGTCGTAGATCTCCTCGGGAATGGATCGCAAAGCCCCGGCAGTGATAACATAGAAATATGGATAGGACAGCCAAACGTTCACCATCACAAGCGCAAAGCGGGTCCAAAAGGCGTTCTGGAACCACTGAGGTGACGATCCAAACAGGCTCTCCAGTATGGGCGCAACAAAACCGACATCCGGGTGAAGCATACTGCGCCAGATCAGAACCGAGACCAAAACAGGAATCGGCCACGGAACAATCAATATGGCGCGAATAATTTGCCTTCCTGGCAGATCGTCAAATAGCAGCGTAACGACAAGTCCCACCGCAAAACTCACAAATACCGTCAAAAGAGCAAACATGACATTCCAGCCAAACATCTTGACCAGCGGCTCGCGAAAGCCCTTGTTGCCAAGAAAACTGACAAATTGCCGCTGGCCAACAATCGTGATGTATCCGGGCGTCAACTTCTCGCCAGACGGAGAGGTAAAGGTTCCCTCAACAGGCTCGTAGATCTCACCGGTTTCCTGATTGACAATAACGTCACGTGCAGGATCATATACATAGAGAGAGACCAATACCGCTGCCTCGTTCATGGAGCGAATGCGGATGGCATCAGGCGGCTGGCCGAAATCGACAGCTCCCAGCTTGTCAAGGATGGCTAATAGAGATTTGTGCTCCAGACGCTGGTATCCTGCTATCTGAATGGGAATCCCATTCTCATCCAACTCGCCTACACCGGCCTCGCCCGGACTCACGGACTGAGGCGCAACACCAGGCTTAACCAACAACCCAGCCCCTTCCTCCGACATGAGCCATAAGGCATAGTCTCCCTCCGGTGATTGGTAGGCGGTCCAACTGTATGTTGTGCCCTCCTCGGGCAGATAGCGTTGGGCTTCCAGGCGCTCGATAGCTTGAGTCTTTGACATCAGATGCCCGGCACCCATATTGGTCACACTGAGGTAAAACGTATAGATGATGGGGTACACCGTGAACAGCACAACAAAGACAAAAGCAATGCCCAACCAGCGAATCGGCGTGAAATGGGGTCGGAGATAGACCAGGAGAACAAAAATGACGATGGCCCCCAAGATCGATGCCAAAGGAAACAAGCCATCCTTGATCAGGCTGGCCATGAGCCACAAGATAACAACAAGAAATCCCCCCACACCAAATAGATTGAGAATATATGACGCCTTTGAAAGCGAGATGTTTTTGATATTCATAAGCTTTTCCGAGGCTGATAGTGGCCTTGAGAGCAAAACAACGCACAAACTGCTTTGATGAGGATTCTATTTATGCTATATCAGTTCTTAATTCCGGGGACGGTTCAACACCATGTGATATATGATGAATTATTTGCGGATCGCCTTTCTCTGCGAATTCACCAAAAAGTCGCAATAGGCTTC
>JAFGLD010000114.1 GCA_016928235.1 Anaerolineae bacterium
AGACTTGCAATTGGAGACTAAAAACTGATCACTGATCACTGAAAACTGATCACCAAAGACGGTCATACAAAGTGCGAAATTTAGGCTTCAGAAACCGGATATTGAGATCGTACATCTTCAATCTACCACCCCAGAACTGAGGCGCGCTTAACTGATCGCAAACGGCTCGTCACCATCCCGCGGCATCATCCGGCGAATGGGTACACAATGGGAGACATCACGTGCGACGCCGGCCTGAGCGTTGAAGACTCCTTGCCGTCATCCTCAACTGTGCATAAGCTGATCAGATTGTCGTTGAGACATGCTCCTGTCTTTCTCAGAAAATAAAGTCCGTCGAGAGGAAGCTCGACTTGTTCTCCCGGACGATGCTGGTGATGATGGCCTTGTTGATGTCGTTCTCCTTGGCGGCGACCAACGTGCGGATCGAGAAGACGCGCAGCGCATCGGAGACGGACAGAGTCCCCTCGGCCGAATCCTTGCGCCCGGTGAAGGGGAAAGTATCGGGCCCGCGCTGGCACTGGCTGTTGAGATTGACACGGCAGACCTGGTTGACCAGTGGATCGATCAGCCTGGCCAGCGTATCGGCATCGTTGCCGAACAGGCTGACCTGCTGCCCGTAGTTCGACTCGGTGACATAGCGCATCGGCTCGGCAATATCATCAAAGGGGACAATGGGGATGATCGGCCCGAACTGCTCCTCGTGGTAGACACGCATCTCGCGGCTGACGGGATACAGCGCCGCCGGGTAGAAGAATGTCCCGCTCGACGCGCCGCCCGATGGGTTCACCACTTTTGCTCCTGATTTCTCCGCATCGGCGATCAGCTCACTCAGCGTATCGACTTTGTTTTCCTCCGGCAGCGGCGTGATGGTGACACCGTCTTCCCAAGGCATACCATATTTCAGATCATCGATGCCCTGGCTGAGCTTCGCCAGAAACAAATCGGCAATCGACGAATGAATAAAGAGGATTTTGAGCGCCGTGCATCGCTGCCCGTTGAAAGACAGCGTTCCTAAAATACATTCCTGAACAGCAAGGTCGATGTCGGCGTCAGGTAGGATGATGGCCGGGTTCTTGGCGTCCAGCCCCAGCACGGAACGCAGTCGATGCGGGTTGGGGTGCTGCTTCTTGAGCACATCGGCCACCCGGCTGGTGCCGATAAAGGCCAGCACGTCGATCTTGCCTGATGCCATCAGCGGGCCAACAATGGTACGACCCTCGCCGCAGGCCGTATTGATGACGCCCGCCGGGAAGGCCTCGCGGAAAGCTTCGAGCAGAGGCTGGAACAGCAGCGCGCCGTACTTGGGCGGCTTGAAGATGACGGTGTTGCCCATGATCAGGGCCGGGATCAGCGTGGTGAAAGTCTCGTTGAGCGGATAGTTGAACGGGCCCATGCACAACGCGACGCCCAACGGGGCGCGCCTGATCTGGCCGATAATCCCCTGCTCGATGGTGAAGCGCGATGACGCGCGGTCGAGGTTTTTTAGCGCGTCGACCGTATCGAGGATGTACTCGATGGTTCGGTCGAACTCCCGTCCTGAGTCCTGGTAGGACTTACCGATCTCCCACATCAGGATTTTGACGACTTCCCGGCGCTTCTCCTTCATCCGGTAGGCAAAATCGAGGATGTGCTCAATGCGTCCCTCGACGGGCAGGGTGGGCCAGAGGCCGTTGCCGTGATCGTAGGCGCGGGCAGCCGCGTCGAGCATCTCCAGCGCAATGTCTTCGGTGAGCAGCGGGAAGCTGCCGATTAGGACGCGCGATGGGCCATCGGCGGTCTGCGCACAGACAGGCGAGAGGACCTCCCGCATTGGCCCCTCCCAATGGCGCAGCTCGCCATCGATCAGGTACGTGTCCTGCGTGACCGGCTTGAGATCGAACTCCAGCGGGATGCTGCCGGGAGTGGGGAAGATCGATGAGAGGTTGGGATGTGGTGTCATGGTTTGGTTGTCCTTTGAGTTAGCAGATCTCATCCGCACTGAAAATCCGATGTGATGGTTGAGAAATCCTGTCGTTCCAAATCGCCTTGCCGGATGATGAAGTAGATGATGCCGCCGTCACCCCATTCCATGCCAGCGTTGTAGTAGTCGCTGGCAACTTGAAACAGTAGGCGTGTATCGGGTTGTGTCACGGCGTTCTGGATGGCATCAGCATAACCAAGTAATTGGTGTTCCCCAGGGTGGCCGAGTGCCTTATCGTTTATGAGATTAAAGTCAAAATAGAAATTGTCGAGCCGATCATATTCTTGCTCTGTCCATTCCAGGTCGGCAACACACGGGTCACGGCAATAAGCCGATGCACGTGGTAAGGATAGGGTAGAGAGGTATTCTACCGCTGCTGCGTTGAAAGTCCGAATGCCATTGGGCTTGTTGCAACGTCTGAGTGGTAAGCGAGCGTTTGCCAAGAACAATACCTGTGAAAATTCTTCTTCGTTTGAGCGATCCCATTCTAAGTCGGGATGAAGATCTCCATCATCTTGTTGCCAACCAAACACAGAGAAGAAATACAGTATCCCTGTTTCTGGTAGCAACTCTCTCTCAATATTGCGTGGTATCTCAGAAAGATTGACCTGGGCAAGGAATGCGAGAGGTTTGTCATCAAAAGTTGGCCAATCCGAGTACTCTGGTAAGTCAGGCACACCACCGATCTTGCTCTGTCCCAGTTGAAGGTTTCTCTCATCGACAGCACTTGTCCGCAGAAAAATAGCTGGACGCAGGATATCCCGGATTTGGGGCTCACAGTGATTTAAATCGTGTATATCGAGTAAATCTCCCAGTGCTTGTTGTGCGGTTAAATTGTGTTCGGATAGAGCAATCATCTTCTTGTCATGCTCGTTGAGTTCACTAAATACTGAATTATAGGAGAAGTCGATCAGTTGATGTAGGATTGTTTCCGGGATGGAGCCATCCAGACAGACATCAACCCACTTCCAGACAGACGTTTCCCATTTCATTTGCGGCGACAGTGCAATTTTGTCGAGGTACGCAGCCTGCATGCTTTTTAGACACTCATCTTCACAACGCAGGAGTAGACAAATTGGTGTTTCTTTCAGATAAAACTGTGCGAAATTAAGGAGAAAACCTCCCAGTAATCGGTAAGCAGGTTTCGTTTCACCGAAGGTGAAGGTTTCTTCCGCGCCAGGCTTCTTAAGGCAATAGAGGCGAAGCCTGTCTGCTAATGGGTCATCAGAGTACTGCATAAGTTTATGTTACCTCAAAAGGAACCGAACCCAAGAAATCTGAATGTCACATAAATATTGTCGACGACAGTTATCGAAATCCTTATTGCTCGTCAACCTTTGCCTATCAAGTCTGCAACTTCCAAGTGTATCACAGAGATCCTCAAGGCACGTTGACGCAAGGCAGAGTGTAGAGAGATCGTAGTCTGTCCGTCAACAATGTCGCCTCCAGATTGTGGATAATGGATTAGTCCAAGGTCGATGTAAGGGTGCTGCCATGAAACGAAACGCTTGGAGTGGTTTTGTAGTCATCGTAGTGGTTCCGGCGATGATAACCATGTATCTCATTGCCCATCCAGGCCCGGCATTAGTCGAAGCTAGCTGGGGCCCTGGAGTCTGGTCGCCTGATGGCCGGTTTTATGCCCAACAGGATCGAGGAGGCGCATACAAGCTGGCGGTGCTCGACATTCAAAAGGGCAAGATGACTAGCATCAAGGGAGGTTACCTCTGGACATCCTTTGATAAATGGAGCGCAGACAGCCGCTACGCGGTTTTTCACAGCTTCAACCAATATGGCGCCGCCGAAAATATAGCCTTTGACACGATCAAGTGGGAAGTTGTGTGGGTGAATGGGTGTTTCCTGAATTACTGTATGTCGCCTTGTTCGGCATTCCTGCCGGCAGATGCAGTGATCGCGGCGCTTGAGGCTGGCTTTGAGCCGACGCCCTTTCCCACCCCTTGAAAGGTATGTAACTATTCAGCTATTGGCGCTGTCTGGTGGTAGTTTTGAGTGACAAGTGACGAGTTTTAGTTTACAGCTAACAGCTAACAGCCAATAGCTAACCGCTAACCACTGAATAGTTCCAAAGGAACTTATTATGCGCCATTGGATGGAGGGAACCGAGACTGGCACACGAAAGCTTAACCCTCGGCTTATTGTTGGGGTTGGCGTTTGCTGTGTGTTGGTCATCATTGGAGTGTGGGTAGTGATCGCAGAAAAGTCGAAGGCGGCTGCCGAGGAGGTGCGGCAGCAGGCTGTCAAGGAAATGCTGCAACAAGCCGCCAGGGCACAGCTTTCGCTGTCGGCTGAGCAGGCAATGAAGGCCGATTGTTGGCACTATGGAGGACATGGATCGGGTTCATCGATCCGGGCATTCAATGCACAGCTGCCCGCCGCCCTGACCGCACTTCTATCAAAACCGGAGACCAAAGAACTCTCTCTAGAGCAAATTGAAAGGGTTTTTATGGCTGCTACCGGACAGTATGTGACGTTGTTTGAGGGTGATTCCAATGTCTTGGTGGCGGCAATACGCCCCCTGTACTGCGCCGCCGGCTCCCATGACAGTTCGGGTGTAATTGCTTATGTGGTTGACCGCAGCGGCAGTTATTGGGAAATAGGCACCCCTCGCCAGATCCTGGCTGCACAGTGGATCGAGGATCACTGGATCGCGACAGCGGATGTCGCCTCAACAACCTATTGCCCGCCGACTATCGCTGAACTGTGGGTAGTCTCGCAGCAGGGGGGCAAATGGCTCTTGACCGATAAGCTTCTGCGCCTGGACTGGCCGGAGACGATGACCGTTTCATACGAAGATGGCTACCATACGTTGCTTGTCAGGATCACGAAGCCGTATGGAGACCCTCCCTGTGAAGCAATTACACGAAAGCCGGGTTATTCCTCCACGACCTATCAGGAGACGCAGACCTACCATTGGGAAGAAGATCACTACGAGCAAATCGGCGCGACAGAGCCCAGGGTAAGCTTTGTGGTTTTTCATCCTCGTGGCCAGAGCCTGGATTTCTTGGGGGTCGCGGTGACTCCGCTATGCCAGCCCGGTGCTACCCCGTATGCTTATCAAGTTGAGGATTGGCAGCCATTCTGCCGGTAGCCTGTAGTGGGGAATATCGATGGCATATGGTTTCCTGTCTTCGCAGGAATGACAGCATTGGGGAAGGTGTTGGTTATACTGCAGGGTATCTATTCCGGTTTGGCCAGAAATGCTTGTTTGGCCTGTCCATCGAACCCAACAGACTCGTAGAAGTCATAAACTGCCTGGCTCTTTCTCCCTGTCAACAACATAACTTTGTAGCATTTTCTGCCCCATGCCCGCTCCAGCGTATATCGCAAGATGGTAGAGCCATAACCGCTGCGTCTGTAATCGGAGTGGGTGACAACGTTCTCGATCACGCCATACGGCCTGCACCCTCGTGTAAGGTTCGGCACAATGCTCAATGTGCATGACGAGACGAGCCGACCATCGACAAATATCCCAAAGTACTGGAAATTGGGACTCCTCTGAATTTCTTCCCAAATTGCTTCGACAACTGTTCTTTCCGGTAAAGGATCGTCAGAGGCATGAAGGTGTGCATATAAATCGAGCAGTGCGTCTAATTCAGATTCTTTGATCTCTCTTGTTTCCATCATTTATTCACTTTACTTGCACCTGCTTGTATCCTCAGGCGGCAAATGGCTATTGGTGTTTGTTTTGTCCGGATTATTGTTTGGATGCCCAAAAGTGTCAAGATAGAGTATCATTCTTGCCAATTGTGTCCTGAGCAAATAAGGAGATTCATTGATGGACGCGGACAGCATTTTGGAAAATCAGACAACAACTCCTCAACTAAAATTTCAGTGGCGGCTGTTTATTTTCTTATGCGCCATTGCTATTCCGGCCGGTTTGGCTGTTGTGCCTTACTCGCTGGCTCTGATGGATAGCTCCTCCTTTCCTGATGGAACATCACAAGCCATCATGATCGTCTCGGTGATTATTGCCACACTGGGCCAAACGGTTATCTTCAACTGGCCCCTGACGGCTCTGGGGCTGATGGCTGCCGACCGGACCAACCTCGGCGCACCGATTCTATCCGCGCTGCTTTATCGCCGGAAAGTCGATGTCGATATCAAGAAAGCTATGTTGATCGGCTGCGCGGCGGGGATACTGCTGGGCTTTGCTGCTGTATACCTTTCTGAATATGTCTTTGGCCCATGGATGGAAGCGGATATTGCTAATTCGCCTCTGGCCAACAAGGATCTATCCTGGACCTGGTGGGAGGGACTGTTAGTCTCTTTCGGCGCGGGAGTTAACGAAGAGATCGCGATGCGACTGTTTCTCCTGACCGCTATAGCCTGGCTGGTGAATAAGATCACGAAGAGAGGTAACATGCGTCCTGCGATAGCCACTTTGTGGGGCGCCAACATCATCAGTACGCTTGTCTTCAGCGTGCTTCACTTTACCAATATGTTGGTTGTCGAGATGCCTTTCACAGCGGCTACGGTGGGCACGGTGCTGGCGCTCAACAGCATGCTTGGCCTGGTTTTTGGCTGGCTGTATTGGAAGTATGGCCTGGAAAGCGCCATCGTCGCGCACTTTATGACGGATGTCGTGATGAAGGTCGTGTTCCTGTTTATTCCATTGTGATAGGGTAGACGACTATAATCATGGGGATTCATGTTGCCCGCCGGATGAATCCCGGCATATTTCATATACAGAATGTCTCAGAGGCCGTTATGAAGTACATATTTTCCTCCCCCCTGACCGTCGAAGACTGCATCGATCGGCTTCACAAGGAACTTGACAAGCCGGTCGAGCTTTTCAGTACCCAGAGGCCCCGTCCGGTTACAGGTAAAGTCCAGGATCATCGATTTGTGATTCGGGTCAATCGCCATAGAAACCATATGGCTTTGTATGGCGCGCTTGCCCCAAGCCCAAGAGGAACAACGATTGAAGGGGATTATCGCGTTCGCACATTCGTCAAAGTGTTCCTGGCAATCTGGACGGCCTCAGGGACATTTTTGTTTTGCAGCCTTGGCCTTGCCGCTACGTTTGGACTTTCTATGTTCTACAACATGGCTCCAATCAGCGATCCTGTTGTTGATGAATTACGCACAATCATCTCTATCGCATCGGCGATTGGTTTTGGGGGCTCACTATTCTGGCTACTCTTCGGTATTGGCATGTTCCTGCTTTGCCGGATGTCTGCCGGATTTCCATGGGGCAAGGAAGACCTGGAACGTGTTCTGACCTTGCTGGAGAATACCCTGGAAGCTCAACGTGTCGAGCAGGATCCGGCGAATTGATATCGGGCCTTGATGTGTCACCTGTGGGGAGGGGCATAGACGTTCACTCAGGCTCGATACTCTGTTGGCGGTTTTTAGTTTCTTGTTGTCACCCGTCACTATTGTCAAAGGAGTGGCTCATGAGCCAAGGCTCACCAATGAGAATGAAAATAGCTTTTTGACTCGTCACTCATCACTATCCTCAAGGAACAATATCGATGAAATTCACCAATGGTCACTGGCTAATGCGTCAGGGTGTTACACCACATTATGCTGTCCAGGTGTACGATATCGAAGTCGAGCCGGATGCGCTGGTGGTCTATGCGTCGACCCGGCCTATCAAGCATCGTGGCGACACATTGAGCCTTCCTTTGCTCACTATTCGCTATTCGTCCCCCCTGCCCGATGTCATCCGCGTGCAGATCGTCCATCACAAAGGAGGGCGGCCCGGAAAACCGGCTTTCGATGTGCCGACCCAGGATGCGTCTAACGTAGAAATCCATAACGGAGATCAGGCTGCTACGCTAACCGGCGGGCGGCTGAACGTTCGCGTCGAGAAGGCAGGCGATTGGCAGGTCACATTCCTGGACGGCGACCATGTGATCACCGGCAGCGGCTGGCGGGGCCTGGGGCTCATCGACGCGCCGGATGGACACTACGTTCACGAGCAGCTCTCGTTGGGTGTTGGCGAGTGCGTCTATGGGCTGGGTGAGCGATTCACGGCTTTTGTCAAGAACGGCCAATCGATCGACATCTGGAATGCCGACGGCGGCACCGGCAGCGAGCAGGCTTACAAGAACATCCCCTTTTACCTGACCAACCGCGGCTATGGCGTCTTCGTCAATCACCCGGAGCGGGTATCCTTCGAGGTGGCTTCCGAGAAGGTCGAGCGCGTTCAGTTCAGCGTGCCCGGCGAGGCGCTGGACTATTATCTCATCTACGGCCCTTCGCCCATAGAGGTGATCGAGAAGTACACTGCTCTAACGGGCCGCCCGGCGCTGCCTCCGGCCTGGTCCTTCGGCCTGTGGCTATCGACCTCCTTCTCCACCGACTACGACGAAGAAACCGTCACCGGTATCATCGACGGCATGGACGAGCGCGACCTGCCGCTCCATGTCTTCCACTTCGATTGCTTTTGGATGAAGGCCATGCACTGGAGCAACCTGGAATGGGACGAGCGTGTCTTTCCCGACCCGGCCGGGATGCTCAAGCGGCTGAAAGCCCGAAACTTGCGTATCTGTGTCTGGATTAACCCGTATATTGCTCAACGCTCTGCGCTCTTCGATGAAGGGGTGGCGCGAGGCTACCTGCTCAAGCGGCCCGATGGCAGTATCCGGCAGACCGATGACTGGCAGTCGGGGATGGGCATGGTCGATTTCACCAACCCGGAGGCCTGTCGCTGGTTTGGCGATAAGCTGCGCGCGCTGGTCGAGATGGGCGTCGATTGCTTCAAGACCGACTTCGGCGAGCGTATCCCGACCGATGTGGTCTACTTCGACAGCTCCGATCCGCTCAGGATGCATAACTATTACACCTACCTGTACAACAAGACGGTCTTCGATGTGTTGGAAGGCGAGCTTGGGGAGGGCGAGGCCATCGTCTTTGCCCGATCGGCCACCGCCGGAAGCCAGCAATTCCCTACCCATTGGGGCGGCGACTGCACCGCTACCTTCGAATCGATGGCCGAGAGCCTGCGGGGCGGTCTGTCTCTGTGTCTGTCCGGCTTTGGCTTCTGGAGCCACGACATCGGCGGGTTCGAGTTGACGGCATCGGCCGATGTCTACAAGCGATGGTGTGCCTTCGGGCTGCTCTCTCCGCACAGCCGGTTGCATGGCAGTAGCTCCTACCGCGTCCCCTGGTTGTTCGACGAGGAGGCCGTCGATGTGCTGCGCTTCTTCACGCGGCTCAAGTGCCGGCTGATGCCCTACCTGTTCGATGCCGCCTGCCGGGCCCACGAGACCGGCGTCCCGATGATGCGCGCGATGATGTCGGCGTTCCCAGACGATCCAGGCTGCGATGCGCTCGACCGGCAGTACATGCTGGGCGACGCGCTGCTGGTGGCTCCGATCTTCACCGCTGAGGGCATGGTCGATTACTACCTGCCGGAAGGTCGCTGGACCAACTTCCTGAGCGGTCAGGTCATCGAGGGAGGGCGATGGGTGCGCGAGCAGCACGACTTCATGAACATGCCGCTGCTGGCCGGTCCCAACACCATCATCCCGGTGGGGGACAACAACCAACGTCCCGATTACGATTATGCCGATGGCGTGACCTTCCACATCTTCGAGTTGCAAGACGGCATGATGACTTCGGCGCGGGTGCCGACGATCAAAGGCGATACGGCCATAACCATCGAAGCGACTCGCCATGGGCAGGACATCCACATCCGGGCCCACGGCGCGTCGAAGCCCTGGCGCGTCCTACTGAGGGGCATCGATGCTGTCGGCTCGATTGAGGGCGGCACAGCTCGACCAGAATCACAGGGTATGCTATTGTTACCCAATGAAGGCGCAATCGATCTGACGATTCACCTGTAACCGGGAGACACGCGTTTCCAAGGCTCTTTCATGCGGTATCCGGGGACGGTCGCCGACTAAGCGAGAACGGTCGCCTGCTAAGCGAGAACGGTCGCCCGCTAAGCGAGAACGCTTCCCCGCTAACCGAGAACGGTCGCCCGCTAAGCGAGAACGGTCGCCAACTAAGCAGGGACGGTTGCCGACTAAGCGAGAACGGTCGCTCATTAAATATTTCAGAAAGGATCAACTATGAGACGTGCCTCTTCCATCATCATCCTGTTCGTGCTGCTACTCACGACTGCCGCGGCTTATGCTCAAAGCAATGGAGAGCTGGCGCCGCCGGAAATCCCGGGCGAGGCCGTGTACATTGCCTTTCCGGTCGACATCGCGCTGGACGGCGACCTGGCTGACTGGGACGGTATTCCGACTGTCACCGTCGATAAAGGCCCCATGCCATCAGCCGATCCGGCTGAGAATGGTTCTTTCACCTTTGCCGTGGCCGCCGACGCGGAAAACTTGTTCGTTACCATGAGCATGCCCGATCAAAACATCGTTGCCGGTCAGCACGGCACCGACTTCTGGAATGAAGACTCCTTTGAGTTTTACGTCAACGCTTCCGGCGATCTTGGCGCTGTGAGCTACAAAGACAAAATAGTCCAGATCAATGTCAATGCCACCAATATCGGCAACACCGATCCGGATGCGCTTTCGATTAGCGGCATAAATGTCACCGGTCTCACCGTGCGTGGGATTGCTTTCGAGACGACAAACGGGTGGGGCATCGAGGTTGCTGTGCCGTTGGACGGCTTATTAGAGCCAAAACATGGCCTGGAGATCGGCTTCCAGGCGCAGATCAATGGCGCCGCTGAGGCGGATCGGGACGTCAAGCTGATCTGGTCGAACGCTGATACAAGTGATGTGTCCTGGTCGAATCCCAGCGTTTTTGGCCGGGCACTCTTCTTCGAAATCGGGCAGACGGACATCCCGATACCCGGTGAGGCCACGTCCGCTGAGGGGGTTGAGGAAGCAGTCCCCGTGGAGAATCTCATCAAGAACGGCGACTTTAGCAGTGGTCAGGACAATTGGTGGGCTGCCGGCAATCCAACCATCGACGCTGATGCAGGCGAGTTGTGTGTCACCATCACCGACGCAGGTGCCAATCAATGGGATGTCATCGTGGGGCAAAATGGGGTGCTCTTTCTGGAAGGACAGAGCTATAGTCTGACCTTCGATGCCCGCGCCTCCCAAATCGCAAAGGTGAATGCGCGTGTTCAGATGGAAGCCGCGCCCTACACAACCTACTATGCCCGGGATGTCGAGCTGACCACTGAGATGCAGTCATACGGGTATACCTTCACTTCTTCCGATACGGATGAAGCGGCGGCCTTCCAGTTCCAGATGGGTGGGCAGGGGACGCCAACCATCTGCTTCGATAATGTCATGTTGGAAGGACCCGGCGCGCCTCCCGAACTCACTCGGACACCCGTTTCCGATGTTCGCGTCTACACCAACCAGGTCGGCTATCTGCCCGATGCTCCCAAGCGCGCCACTGTGGTGAGTGACTCTACATCGCCGCTGGACTGGGAGCTGGTCGACGGGAACGAGAACGACAAGATCGTGCTGTCCGGCTCAACCACCGTCTTCGGGGATGACGATGCCTCGGGTGACCATGTTCACATGGTTGATTTCTCTGACTTTACCACCACGGGCTCCGATTACATCCTGAAGGTAGCTGATGACATCAGCTACCCCTTTAGCATCAGCCCTGATACTTACAACGATCTCAAATATGATGCGCTGGCCTATTTCTACCACAACCGCAGTGGAATCGAGATCGCCCTACCCTATGCAGGCGCCCAGGAGTGGACGCGCCCGGCCGGTCACATTGGGGTCGAGCCAAACAAGGGCGATACCGAGGTAACCTGTTTTGCGGGCACCGACAGCCGGGGACAGGAATGGCCGGGGTGTGATTATGCGCTCGATGTGAGCGGCGGTTGGTACGATGCCGGCGACCATGGCAAGTATGTAGTCAACGGCGGCATCTCGGTCTGGACGCTCATGAACCAGTATGAGCGTGCCCTGCGCCTGGGCTCATCGGTCGATGCGTTCGCCGACGGCTCGATGGCGATCCCCGAAAATGACAACGATGTCCCCGACATCCTCGACGAAGCGCGCTGGGAGATGGAATTCTTGCTCAGGATGCAGATCCCCGCATCGACAGACGATCCGATGGCGGGCATGGTCCATCATAAAGTGCACGACGCAGCCTGGACCGGGATACCCACATCTCCTGACCGGGATACTCAGCCTCGCTTCCTGTATCCACCCACTACGGCCGCGACCCTGAACCTGGCTGCCACAGCCGCGCAGTGCGCCCGCCTTTGGGAGGACATCGACGAGGATTTCTCTCAGCAGTGCCTGATCGCTGCCGAGATTGCCTGGGACGCGGCGACGGCCAACCCCGATGTCTATCACAGCGACTTCGACGGCGGCGGCTCGTACGGCGACGGCAACGTCAGCGATGAGTTCTACTGGGCAGCCGCCGAGCTGGCCATCACGACCGGGGAGGATGAGTACAAAGACTACCTGGAGAAATCGAGCCACTTCGTGAAACTGCCAGTCGCGGATGGGTCATCGATGACCTGGCAGAGCACGGCGGCGTTGGGAACCATCTCGCTGGCTGTTGTCCCTAATGATCTGGGGGATGATGACATCGACGCGGCGCGGGCCAACCTCGTTGCCGCAGCCGATACCTATGTTAAGGCCCTCAACGATGGGGGATACCGGGTTCCCTTCGATCCGGGTGATCACTACCCGTGGGGATCGAACTCCTTCATTCTCAACAACATGATCATCGTGGCCCTTGCCTATGACTTCACCGGCAACGAAGCGTACCTGGAGGGTGTCAGTGAGGGGATGGACTACCTGCTGGGCCGCAACCCGATGGGCCAATCGTATATCACCGGGTATGGCGAGCTGCCGCTGCAAAATCCGCACCATCGCTTCTGGGCCCATCAGGCCAATCCCGGTTTCCCGTCGCCGCCGCCGGGTGTCGTATCAGGCGGCCCGAACTCCGGCCTGGAAGACCCCTACGCCCAACCGCTCCTGTCGGGCTGCGCGCCTCAGAAATGCTTTGTCGATCACATCGAATCGTGGTCGACCAACGAGATCACCATCAACTGGAACGCGCCGCTGGCCTGGGTAGCCGCCTTCCTGGACGAGAAGAGCGATTGGCAGCCGGCGGGGACAGCAGAGGTAGAGGCAACCATTCAGGCGACGGAGGCAGCAGGCAATGAAGAAGCGCAGCCGGCTACCTGGATTTACGTTGTTGTCATCGGATGTCTCGTTGTCGCTGCCGGTGTAGCGATCTGGTTCCGGGTTAAGGGTAAACGGATCGCCGCCCAAACAGACCGGAGCTAATCGGCCTGTTTGTTGATTACATCGTCAGGGTATTGAATCAGCAGGAGATGGCTTTCCCTTGTTGGAAGAGCCATCTCCTTTTGTTGTCCTATGCCGGTCAGGCCGGGCAGGCATGCGCCCGCGTCAGGCCATCATATCCTGTAGGAGCCCTTTCATTGCTTCTGCCCACACCTTGTATCCCGGCTCGACCAGGTGTAGTTGATCGGGCATCAGCTCGGCGATGATGTTCCCGTCCGGTCCGATCAATGAGGAGCCGATATCCAGAACCCGAATGGTATCCCCATTATCCAGCTTTACCAGCTCACTGTTTGCAGCATTGACGACGTCCATGTAGTAGGGATTATCCGCGTTGGCATCATCCCTGTTTTGCGGGCCGCGGGGAAAGATCGCGACCAGCAGTATTCTGGTTTCCGGCAGTTTTTCTTGCAGCGTATCGACCACCTTGCCAACCGCGGCGGCGATTTCGGCCCCTGTATGGGTCGGGACGTTGTTTGTTCCGATCAGCAACACGATGACGCGCGGGTGAATCCCATCGATTTCCCCATTCAGGATCCGCCAGAGCAGGTTTTGTATGGCGTCCCCACCAACGCCAAAGTTAGCCGGTTGGTAATCGCCAAAATAGTGCTCCCAGAGTTCCGGGGCCTCGACCCAACGACGTGTAATTGAATCGCCCAGGAACAACACGCCGATTGGCCCATCCTTGATTCGTCTCAGAAACGTCGCGTGTCGTTCTATGAAATGTTCGTCTGTACGCTCGGCAGGCGTTGAGGCATCGACCAGCTCGCCGGCGGATAAATCGGGTTGTTCCATAAGTCTGAATAGCTCCTAACCGTAAGGATACGATTGATTGAGATGTATGTCATATAAGTTGGGCATTGATCGAGCTGCCCGATCCACAATGTGAGCCGCTTGTTTCTTTGTAGGACACAGATCTGAAATGGTTACTACTGGCAATGCTAACCGCCATACTGCCAACAGATTCATTTGGGGCTTTTGCTGAACACACCCAGACACGATCGAAAGGTCGATTTTTCAGGTGTTCTTGTAAGCTGAAGTATGCCATTTTTGCCTCGCAGTCTGGCCGACCTTGTCTCCCTGAAGCAATCCGCTTTGCAGCAGGCGTCGGAGATACTGTGTATTGTATCCGGAATATTCGGCAGCAGCCTTTATGGGCAGGTAAACATCTACCGGTGCCGTTTTGCTGCTATCAGCGAGGGCAGAAAAAGCAATCATTCCAAACTCCCCTTTCATGCCAACAGGTCTACTTCCAGTTCAGCCAGTCTGCTTCGGTGCTCGAAGCGTATCATGGCTAAAAACTGTTCGACCTCTTGTGGTGATGCCTGCGGCATCGGAGGTAGTTTGGAATGAGTTTCTTCAGGTGGACCCAAAGTGCTCTGTGCCGAACCTACTAGCGAAGCAGTCGAGCAGTTCCTGGCTATGTTGCAGTTTGAGCAGCGCAA
>JAFGLD010000115.1 GCA_016928235.1 Anaerolineae bacterium
GCGTCCCGCAGCGAGCAATCGCCGTCGGTGCACGAGTGGTCGTTTTCGTCCGCCAGTGTATCGACCACCAACGTCGCGGCATGCGCGACAGAGGTCAGACTGAACAGGATCGATGCTAACAAGACCGTCAAAGCCAATCGAAATAAACGAGAATGTTTCATGCTGTGCCTCCATACAAAAAGAAATGAAAAATTCATGATGATTAGATTTCAAGCCTGCCATCACATAGATCAATACGCAACATAAGACAAAAGCATTACACATCTTCTCAGTAACATCAGGTTTGACCGGTACCTCAATAACTGCATAACCAGGACAGAGCAGGTAAGGCGACCGAGAGCAGAAGGCGGCGGCCATCATGCCAGTGAAGAACGGTGTCATTAAAACGAGAACAGGCAGCCTCTATAGCCTGTTGCTGATCGCGATAACGGTAGGGCTTCAGGACCGGGTATCTACCGGATATGCCGCAGATGGGACACAAGCACAAACTCATGCATAGAATCGGCTGCCTGCAACACTGATCTGTGGTTGCGAATGTCCCAAATCAAGTCGGATATACTCACCACTTCATGCCTGTCCAAGCGTAGTGTTAGGGCCATATCCCAAATCCGGCGTATCCAGTAGACCCGCGCTACACCCTACTCTGAGAAAACAGGTTCTCTTGCCCGTTCTGAAAAGATTGCAGACCGCCCGGCCTCTAAAGGCGATGCACAAAAGAAGCAAACTCTAAATGTGACAATAACGAGAAATCAAAGGAGAGTCGTATAACCAAAGTTATAGATTGGGTTATATTTTTGGGGGGAGACTTTTACAGAAGGCCGAGATCGCGGGCGCGACAGACGGCCTGAGTGCGGTTTTTCACTTCCAGCTTCCCATATATGTTATGAGTGTGAATCTTGACTGTGCCAATAGTGATGACGAGGTGCTCAGCAATATCTCGGTTGGTGAGTCCTTCGGCCATGAGACTTAGCACTTCCCGTTCTTGTCGAGTGAGCGAATCGGCAAGCACGGTAGGTAGTGTAAGTTGGGTCTTCTGTTGTGATGCTTGTGTAATAGCTTTGCGTGAGGCGACATTTTCGAGGAACGAGTGGCGCACTGTATCATCATGAAGCTTCTCCGCCTGTTCTTCTAGCAGTGTTTGCGCAGTGTTCAGCACCCGAACAGATCGGGCATCGCCGTATGCTTCCAAAACACGATAACAGTTCAGATAAATCGAGAAGACATCCATATCACCAGTCGGCACTTGCTTTTCCAGGCAAGCCCAAACACTTTCGGCATAGTGCATCGCTTGCGCTCGATCGCCTAAGCCCAAATATACATTAGCCAATCCTGCCATAGCCTCAACAATTTCGGATTGTTGGTTCAGGTCGTCATACAGGCTCAAGCCCTCATGAAATACCTCTGCGGATTCAGCCAGTTTCCCCGCGGCTGCCAGCGCGTGTCCCAGCTGAATGAGTATATATCTCTCGCTAACGCGGTTGCCGTCCTTCCGTGCCTGTGCCAAACACTGCCGATCGAGGTCAATGGCTCGTTTTACATCGCCTGCCTCTCGGCAAATAGTGCCCAGTGCGCCTCCGGCAATGTTCAATCCCCGTTGATAGCCAACATCGGCAAACAGGTGTTGAGCCTTAGCAATTTGGTCATGCGCCAGACTGTAAATCCCCAGTTGCAGACTAAGAATTCCCAGATTCACCAATGTTATCCCCAGAGTCTGCCAATCCCCGAGATTGTGACTAATATGCCTACTCTCTAAAAAATACTCCTGGGCCTGTTCATAATTATGCATCCTCAAACAGATCAATCCCAGATTGTTGAGTATATGGCTCTCTGCATTTCGACTTCCCAGCTCGCGAATAATCTGTAAGGCCTGCTCGTAGCAAGAATGAGCTTCAACAATATCTTGCTCTTCCATGAATGCAATGCCCATCCTGTTCAGCACCTGACCTTCACCCCACCGATCACCCATCTTACGATAGAGACTCAATGCTTGTTCATGATAGACCTTCGCCATAGAATAGTCTTCCTGGTGTTGGCACAAGAGCCCTAAGGCACTCAGAGTGTCTGCTTCTTGCTCGATTGACTGGCAGTTCTGTGTCAGCGCCAGAGCTTCTTGGAAGAGATCTTGTGCTGTGCTGTCATCACCCAGGAACAGCTTCGTTTTGCCAAGCCCGATGAGGCAAAATATGATTTCGGATTCAGTTCGTAGATCTCGCACAGCTTGCAAACTTCCCTGCAATAGCTGTTCTGCTGTCTGATACTCTCTCCCCAGGGACTGATATAACACGCCTTGTCTGGCTAATAGCTTCCAGGTTACAACTGAACCAGAGGCCCCATTTTTAATTCCCAGTTGTTCGGATGCGTTGGTCAGTTCGGCCAACCCCTCCTGATATCTACTACCAATGATATAGAACCAAAATATGCTTTCGAGGCTGCGCTCAATAAGGTCCTCGTGCTCATGCTCTATTGCCCATTGCCAGGCTTGATGGATGTTGTCTATCTCGGTCTTGATGGCATTCAATGCCTTCAACTGACCATGGCCTCTCAGTTGGGGGTGATACCGGGTCAGCAAATCAGTGAAATAGGCGCAATGCTGCGCTTGAACGCGATTAGCCTCCTCAGCATTGATCGCCAATTTCTCGGCCGAATACTGGCGCAACACGGGATGTAGTTCGTAGTACTCTTCAGCGGCATTCCACCTCAAAAGTGACCCGTCCACCAGCGACAAGAGCGTTTGTGGAGAAGCGCCGGCAACCTGCTCGGCCGCCGACCGAGAGATGCGTCCCTGGAAGATCGAAAGCCGGGCGAGAACTTGACGCTCTGCCTCCGCGAGCAGGTTCCAGGAGTGTTCAAATACCGTCCGCAAACCACGATGCCGGGGAGGCTGGTCATCATACGGGCTGACCAAAAAATCCAGGTCACGCTCGATCTCCCGAGTAATATCTTTCAGTGATAACGCCCTCACCCAGACAGCCGCCAGCTCTATTGCGAGTGGCAGTCCTCCTAAGAGCCTGCAAATCCGAACAATGTGATCAAGATCATCATCTCTCAAACCGTCCGCTAGCTGTGAATGTTGGATTCTCTGCAAGAAAAGTTGAACAGCACCATACTCTCTGGCTTGTTCTCCTGTCTGCTCGGGGACATCCAAACCATGAATTTCAAAGATGCATTCTTCGAGCAGATGCAAACACTCTCGTGAGGTGATTAGCAGGCGTACCTCAGGCACATGTTCCAATATTTCGGCACATATTCCGGCTGCTGACAAGAGATGCTCAAAGTTGTCCAGAACCAGCAATAACTTCTTAGCCCGTAGATAATCGAGTAACTGTAACTTGGGATTCTGTTTGCTATAGAAGGAGAATCCGATTGCATCGGCCAGCGTAGATATGATGGATTCCGGTGTACTTGCTGTCAACTGCACAAAATAGGCACCATGAGGAAAATGTGCTGCTTGCTCCCAGGCCACTTGCAAAGCCAAACGGCTCTTGCCAACACCTCCTGGCCCAACCAGAGTAATCATGCGCTGGGACCGCATCATTTTCTTGAGAGCACATAGCTCTTCCCGACGGCCCACTATCACAGTCGTTGGTAGAGGTAATCGATGATCTTTGTTTGAAGTCTCGAGCCATTGAAGCGTAGGGGTGCTATGTGATGAATGTTTGGTCAGACTGTGCTCCGGCTCAGTGTTCTTTTGCTTTTGTGCGTCTTTCAAGACCAGATCCCATTAGACTTTATCGGAAATAACTGAGTTACGCATAGCCCGTCTCAGGTATTTATTGATGACACCTATTGTATCTGTGATAGGCATGATGGCGCGCCGGCACTCCTTCTGCTTATCCCGGATCCGGATGAGACCACGCTCGAAGTCAATCTTGGGTACCTACGGAAATACGGCAGCAAAGGGACACCTATGGATTACCTGAAGGGTATAAACTGGATTCTTGTGCTTAGCTTGGATTAGCATAAGTATACGCTAAAATAGCGCGAATGGCTCGTGGTAGTTCTAGGCCATGAAGAGGAGTATATAACCACCTGATTAGCCGATACCGCGACATTTTGGGAAGCAAAGAGGTTATCTTGGGACGGTTCAGGGATATTTGGGCAATTGACAGCATTGTCATCGCCTTATACAAAACCCTGGAGGGCATATTCAAAAGTGACCACAAGTGTCAGGTCAGTCTCAAAGTCAACACCAAATACTCCTTAAAAAGCGCCGCGGTCAGCAAAATACAAGTGTCAGAGGGTAAACGCCATGACAGCCGATCCTCTTTTATCACCAAGTAGGCCAACGTCCCCGATCTGGTCGACTTGGGTTGACCTGTGGGTAACCCTGTCCAATGCCCCACGCTCCACTTTGTCGATACCATCCGTCTGGTTGGGGCGCTTCATGAGGACCGGTTGAGATCGTCTTCACCCTCATCAAGAATGTCCTCTCTCTAAAACGTCATTTCCCCCACCAAGAACGGTGAAATCGCAATAGCGCATAACTTGCTATGAGTACGCATAAGATCGCTCCCAAACCCTTACTAAGTTGTGTTTGCCGATAGCAAGTTATACGGTAGTGCGATTTTAGCCTTCAATCGCAAGTTCCTGGCGTATGCACATATCAATGTGCATACGTGTCAACGCCTATGCCAACAGGCGATCTTTTGCCATAAAGAGAACTATCATCTCTAAACGCGATCCGGCTGCTTATGCAAACAGCCTTTTTGAACGGAAGTAAAGTGCGAAATTCAGGCTTATGGCAGGCCTATATCTTGTGAATGTATCCAACCGAACGGGATTTTTCACCCGAAGGGGTAATAGACTTGTACAGGTCTGTTTTCTTACAATGAAGTCATTCGCATTTTCTGGATTCGGTTGACATTTCCGTATATCTACAAATGCCAACAGACCCTACTAAAGGAGTAAGACGATGGGAACAATCAACACAGGAGACACTGCCTGGATACTGGTTGCCATTGCATTGGTCATGATGATGACACCTGCATTGGCTTTCTTTTACGGTGGGATGGTGCGTCGGAAAAACATCCTCTCTACACTAAACTTGAGCTTCATAATCTTGGGACTAATCAGCGTACAGTGGGTGTTGTTTGGATACACCCTGGCCTTTGGCCCCAGCCAGGGTGGTTTTGTGGGGGGGATAAGCTTTCTGGGCCTGGCCGGTGTTGGAGAAGCCCCCAATGCCACCTATGCCGACAACATTCCTCACCTGGCCTTTGCCGCTTACCAGATGATGTTTGCCATTATCACGCCCGCGTTAATCACAGGAGCCTTTGTAGAACGCATACGCTTCAAGACTTTCCTGGTGTTTACATTGCTGTGGGCCACAGTGATCTACGATCCGGTGGCGCACTGGGTTTGGGGAGCCGGCGGTTTCCTACGCGAGCTTGGCGCGCTGGATTTCGCCGGCGGTACAGTGGTTCACATCACAGCCGGCTTTGGGGCACTGGCCTTTGCGCTGGTAATTGGCCCACGCAAGGGTTACGGCAAAGCACCGATGGAGCCATCTCGAATTCCTTATACGGTTTTGGGCGCCGGCCTGCTGTGGATGGGATGGTTTGGCTTTAACGGCGGCAGCGCACTGGCCGCCAACGGCCTGGCCGTCCAGGCAATTGTGACATCCAACACCGCTGCTGCAACTGCCAGCCTGGTCTGGATGTTCTTGAGCTGGGGAGTGGACGACAAGCCGAGTATTTTAGGCATTGCCACCGGTGCGGTGGTGGGGTTGGTCGCGATTACCCCGGCGGCCGGGTTCGTAACACCGTTAGCGGCTATGGTGATCGGTGGTGTTGCAGCCGCCATCAGCTACTATTCCATTCGCCTGCGCCAGAGGATCGGTCTGGATGAGTCATTGGATGTCTGGGCCTGTCATGGCATGGGTGGGCTGTGGGGCGCGTTGGCGACCGGGCTGTTCGCGACCACAACTGTCAATTCCGGCGGCGCAGATGGAGTCTTTTATGGCAATCCTTCGCAGTTCCTGATCCAGGCCGGTGCCGCAGCGATCGTCATCGTGTTTGCGTTTGGGTTGACCTTCGTGATCGCAAAGGTGCTCGACCGCACTATGGGGTTGCGTGTAACGGTGAATGAAGAAGAGGTCGGCCTGGATATCAGCGAGCATGGCGAGCGCATCTATGCGTAAAGAGTCATGAGCATGATCGACATAGACCCGACACTATCAGCCACGCACCAGCGAAAGGAACAAAGGTAACTATCATGACAATGAAAATCGAAGCTATTATTCGTGAGGAGAAGCTTTCCGATGTCAAAGAAGCCCTACGAAAAATCGGCATTATTGGAATGAACGTCTTTGAGATTCAGGGGCATGGACGGCAGGGTGGCATCACACTGACCGGCCGCGCGGGTTCTTATCAAGTTGATATGCTGCCCAGGATACAGGTCAACATCATCCTCAGTGACCACAATGTCGAGAGGACTATCCAGACGATCTGCGCGGCGGCCCAGACCGGCAATCGCGGTGATGGTGTGATCTTCGTCTATCCCATCGTCGATGTGATCCGCATCCGCACCGGCGAGCGTGGTCGAGAAGCCCTGACATACGAGGGAGATATCGACACAATGGTCGAGAAGCCTGCATAGGCAGGCAGATAATCGTTCGAGTGTGCTGTGGTACTTACAGACATCGGGTCAGCGGTCGAGGACATAGGCGGTAACTTAAGCTCGATACGCTGTTGGCTGTTAGCTTTTGGCCATTGGCTGTTAGTTTTAGTGGATCTACGCGGAAGAGTGTGGAAAAGGAATTGATGGAGACTCTAAGGGTTTTGAAAACCCTTAGAGTCTGGAGCAGGCCCCACTTTTCCGCGTTGAGCCAAAAACATTTCGATGTTTTTGGCAGGCCCCACTTTTCCGCATAGCCCCGTTTTAGTTTTTACAATAGACTGTGTCGGAAACAACTAATCCGCAAATTTTACGCATAGCATGTGCTTATTGTCGATGAAGTCTAATATTGGGTAGTGCCCGGGAATAGTGTGGCACTGAATTGTTTTGTATGACCAGGATCGCCCCAGGATCGGTATGTTTAATGCCGATCCTGGGGTTGTCATGCCGTAACTTAGGGCACAATAAAGCTCCCTGTCCACTCCGGCTGAGCAGGCGCGGTTCCGTTATCCAGCATCTCGCGCCACTTCTCATCTGTCAGGCGGTCACTCATGTCCCAGGGAAACTCGAAGTAGGAGAAGACACCTCCTTTGGCGATGTGCAGCCCGCCCTTACCGTCAGGGACGGCGACGAAGATCTCGAAGATTCGTCCGATGGCCTCTTCCAGAACGGTGCCGCTACCCGTTGCGACGTCAGCCACCAGCGCGGCCGGCTCCGGCTCATCGAAGTACGGCGTAAATCCCTCGCCTTCTTTGTCGGCAGCCGCCAGCGTGATTGCTTCCAGCTCTCCACCGTAATACTTGATGCGTTCGTAATCCTCGGTGGTCAATGTTTCTCCGGCCAGCTCTCGCTGCGAGACGTCCTGCAGAAAGACCAGCAGATCGTCCAACCGCTGCAAATTAACACCGGTGTCATTGACATCTGTTCCGGCTGTCAACAACCCACGGCTCTCTAACCCATCGCGCGTCATGCGGGTGAGGGCCAGCAGGCGGGCGTAGACCTCCGGATTAGGCTCGACCCAGCCGCGGGGCGGTTCCGGCGGCTGGGCGCCGCCCATCTCGGCCATTGTTTGCTTGGCGTAGAGGATGGTATCGTGCTTCAGCTCGGTCCACGAGCCCAGCGCGGTGTGGATATCCTTGCGGGCCCAGGCCTGGGTTTGCATAAAGGCCGGATAGGGCGCGCCCTTGACTTCCAACAGCGGCATGAAGGAGTAGAGCCATGACCAGTACAGGTTCTGGGTCCAGGAATCCATCCCCAATCCGGCGACTTCCTCGCGCAGCCTGGTCATCTGCTCCGGGTAGTTAACGTACGCTGTTTCGCCCATCTCATCGAGGACTGTGTAGGCTTCCTCTGAGCCGAAGGCTGCCATGACATCGAGACCGGCCGGCAGCCAACGCTCATTCCCCATCTCGCCGACCTCGCGCCAGGTCATCTCATCGAAAATATAAGCGTCCAACACAAATCGCTGCCCCATGAAGCGGAAGCCTTGTGTGACCTGTTCCTTATCTTCCCAGATGTAAACCCACATCGAGTTGATCTGCGGCGGCGGGAGATGGCGCGCGGCATCGATGAAGGCCGTTATCCTGGCCTCGTCGGCGATGTCGGCAGGCGGCGCATTGGCCCCGAACACACTGTCCCACAATGTCCCGTACTCGTAAAAGCCCAGGTCATCCGACTTGCCGACGATGAAGACGGTCGGATCGTAGATCCGTGCCCAGACATCAGCGGCAGGCGTGCCGCCGACGTCGGTGTTGCGCAGGATGTAGGTAATCAACAGCGCCATGCGGGTTTCGTTGGGCTTTTGCAGACGCATGTTGATGCGCCCATACCACATCATCGCGCGGAAATAATTTTGAAGCTGCTCAGTACGGGTGTAGTGACCGCGCGGGACATACTGGGAATAGTCTTCGCACATGCACGGCTGGTCGAGACATGCCTCAGGGGGATTGGTGTCGCAGGGATCGCACTCAGCAGGGCAGCTCACGCCAAAAATAGGGCTGGCGCTGAACCCTTCATGGGCTTCGATCAAAGCCAACTCCTCGGCCACTATGCCGGCTATTTCCGGCGGCGTGACGGCAGGGTCGTCAGGACTGATCAGCGCGTCGGCTACCGCGAAGTAGGCAACAACCTGGCGGGCCTGTTCCTCCAGATCGGTGCCTTTCATCTCGTCGTAGATCGTGATGGCTTTCTCCAGACAGGCGCGGGTCAGCAGGCGGATATCCGGCTCAAAGAACTGTTGCTCCAGGTCGCGCAGCATTTTATCGAAGATCAGGTGGTAGACGTGGTAAACCGAGTCGGTGGTGACGAAGATGGGCATCTCTTGGTAGCGGGCTTCGTCGTAGAGAAGGTAAAACTCCTTCCACTCGGCAGGCACAACTACAAAACCATTCTGAGCGAGCATGGCCTGGGCTCCCTCACTGAGAACGATGTCCGAATGGGTGCCAACCGTCCCCATATCGAGCGGCAGGGTCGGCCCCTGATAAGCTGCCGGTAATAAGACGGGGATATCGGGATAGGCGGCAAACGCCGAGCCTCGTACACCCGGCGGTGCCGTTGGCCCGATCTCCGGCGTTGTCTCCCCCACCGGCTGTGTTGCCTCTTCTATGGGGGGCTCCGGCGATGTCACCGATGGCAGTGAGGGTGACGGCATATTACACGCCAATGTGACAATTACAAGCAAAAACACAACTGTGAGTAGTTTCGATTTGCGCATTGAACACCTCCTTGAATGTCATGCGGCGGTCTGTCTAACGGACCGCAATTTGGGCCAGCTCACCACTACCGGCATCGATCAGCGCAAGCTCCCGATAGATGCCTTCAGGAGATCGCCATTCCAGAGAGAAGCCAAAATCGTTCCATGCCCAGACGTTGATATACCCGGCCGGGCCGCTCCTTCCTTTATTATAATCCCCTTCGAGCGTGACCACTTCATGGAGACCATCGCCGTCCACATCACCTACCGCCAGAGCCAATAATGGCGCAGGTAGCGCCGAACCGGCCCAGATCTCGCGCCCGTCGTCCGGATCGAGCAGGATCAGGTGACAGCTATCGCCCGACGTGTCGTGAAAGGCGCTGATCGGGCTGGGTGCCGAGACCCACTCCTGAATCGGCCAGTCTTGCCAGGGACGCCAGACCAGCAGCACCCACTCCGGCTCATCATCGCCTGTAACGTCGGCCAGGGCAGCTGCTGTGATCTCCCAATCAGTCGGCGTGGTAGGAAGCGGGGATGGAGCGACGGGATGGGAGGCGATAGACTCATTGGTGTCCGGTAACTGAACAAAGGTGCCGTCAAAGGCGTATATCTGCCATGGGGTGGGGGGAGTCGCGCAGGTGGTGAGTGTGAGGATGATGATTGATGCGCTGCCCAAGATTGCATCGATACGAGCGTGACCGGCCATACGCTCTTATTGTCCATGAACTGGCGATTGGCGCAAGTGATCGCTTGACAATCATTGCGACTATTGAACGGATCAGCTAATGATCGATTGTTTTGCCGCCTGGTATACCAAGGCCATTCGCCAGTTGATCGACACTGTTATACATCGATCCATTTCCCGTAAGGAAACGATCCATTTCCCGTAAGGAAACGATCCATTTCCCGTAAGGAAACGATCCATTTCCCGTAAGGAA
>JAFGLD010000116.1 GCA_016928235.1 Anaerolineae bacterium
ACCTTTTGGTTCGCAGAGGCAATCCGCTCCAAGAAATCCCCTCCAAATGGATCGACGGTGCGACTGATATAGCGATCAGGGTCACGTATCAACTGAGGAACAATATGAGAATAGTCTATTGAGGCAAAGCATTCGGCGATTTCACGGAATTGCTGGTTTGCAAAAGTCTGCTCAAGATGGGTTTGTCTCAATCGCTCTCTGTCCTTCTTGTCGTCATTGTCTGGGCGATCTAGAAGCAAACGACCATCATAGTGCCAAACCTGCTCCTGCTTAAGGATGGGCCTCCTCTGAGGATCTTGACCAACCCCAAGCCGGTAGCGCCAACTGCCCGGCTGATCTTGTTCCTGCAACTTTACATCAACAACAACATCAGGTTGCCTACGAGCAGCCAGGTTTCGAATACGTGAGACGCCACCACGAGTATTGACTGACGCCTCAAAACCACCGCCCGGCGTGACAATGTCACGCAAAAAACGAAAAGCATCCAGGAAGTTCGACTTGCCCGATGCATTGGGACCAATCAGAAAGGCTCGATACGCTAATGGAACATCGACTTCCTGGAAATTGCGCCAGTTCTCAAGCCGAACATTACTGATTCGCATTGACTATCCGCCTTTGCTAACATGGGGTATCTACAGGATACGACGAAAAACAGCATACATGCAACTTCTTGATCTGACTGGGTGGAATAAAAAAGCGACTGGGTGTAGGACTAAAAGCCCTTCGATGAGACGCTTGGTGACTCATTCCAGACGCAACTAGACTTTACTCTTTATGATTTGGAATGTCAATGCGTTTTGCTGGTAGCGGATGTATATTCGCCACCAGTGGGTCGGAGAAAGGACATTACCACAATGAATTTAGACTATCTGCCAGACAATGCACCCTTGACACCCGACCGGTTGGCCTTCGATCTGGCCGTCCGCGAAATCGCCCGCTATGCCGATCTCCTCATCGAGGTGATTGAGCCCTTCACCGATGATCAGTTGTGGAGCAAAGCCGGCGGCATCCCCAATGCCGCCGGCACGCTGGCCAGACACCTGACCGGGAACCTCAAGCACTATTTCGGCGCGGGTGTGTTGGAAAATGGGTATGTCCGCGACCGGGATAGGGAATTCGTCGAGGTGGGCATCTCAAAGGAGCAGGTGATAGCCGACCTGCGGGCGGCGGTGGAAGTTGCCGGGAAGGCTGCCGAGCAGGTGACCGACGAGCAGCTCCGGCGCCGCCCGTATTGCACCCCCAACGGTGAAGAGTACGAATCGCTGGCCTATCACGCCACCCGAAACGCGATGCACTTTGCGCTTCATTACGGGCAGGTCGATTATGTTAAGGGCATAATCGGTCAGGGGGTTGGTGATTGAGCAATTGTGTGATCGACGATTGGGCAGAGTGGTTTTGCTGGGAAGCGGCTCGGCCCCCATCAGCTTGATGCGGCTCACACTCCTTGCAACTGGGGCTTATAAGCGTGATTCTTTGCAATCTGCGTCTAAAATTGGCATTTTGTTGCCCAAAATGGGCTATCCGACGCAAACTTGAAGCCCATTTCGGCTTTTTGGGGAATTCGCAGAAAAAGGCGATCCGCAAATAATTCATCATATATATCAACATGGTGTTGAACCGTCCCAACAGTTGGGTCTTTACTGCCGGGCTATTTCTGCCCAACTATACTAGCCTGATAGCAGAAAGCCCACAAAACACCAGCGCCGGATAACGATAAATGTAGGCAATGTGGCGCCTATTTAAGCGAAGTTTGACAATTTGAGGTACTTCTGGCATTCTAAATAACTACCTTTTACAGGAAAGTATCCTTACTGCTAACGTTCGGGTATTGGGTGTTTTGTCAGGAAGGGTTTTTAGAAGTATGTCTACTGAACTACGGCCACAAAACCAGGTATCACCGGCTCCTCCTTTCGAAGTTGATGAGGGGTATTGGTCAGCGCTTTTGGAAGAAGCAGATGCAAGCAACGCGGGCATTCCTATGTTCTCAAATGGGAACGGGACGGATGAAAGACCAGAGGACAGCCTGTTTTTCAACATGGAAATGGGCCAGTCCTGCCAACAGGATTGGGATCTTGCAATCGCTACCCACGACAAGGATGCAGTCGTTGATTTAGTCGTCAGCGGCTGCAACAGAGGAGGTTTGCTGGTTACCTGGAATACACTACGTGGGTTTGTCCCAGCCAGCCAGTTGAATGACTTTCCGGTAGACATTGATGAGCAGCAGCGCCATGAGATGTTGGCGAAACGAGTAGGGGAGCATTTTAAGCTGCGCATTATCGAGCTGGATGCTCCTAAAAACAGGCTGATCCTTTCAGAGCGTGCTGCGCTCGTTCAGCCTGGACAACGCAATCAGGTGCTTGAGACCCTGAAAGCTGGCACTATACATGAGGCGGTTGTTACCAACTTATGTGATTTTGGTGCCTTTGCCGATCTGGGAGGTATTGAAGGACTGATTCATATCTCCGAGCTTTCCTGGGGACGAGTGGCGCATCCACGCGATGTATTGTCCAGCGGACAGCAAGTCAAAGTCTATATCATGCATGTTGATTCGCAGTCCGAGCGAATTGCGTTAAGCCTAAAGCGTCTACAACCTGATCCCTGGCAATCAGTAGAGCGACGATATGAAGTAGGACAAACCATCGAAGCCCTGATCACCAATGTAGTCGATTTTGGTGCTTTTGCTTGCATTGAAGATGGACTAGAGGGCCTGATTCACATTTCCGAACTGGCTGAAGGACAGTTCCTTCATCCGCGAAATGTTGTTAAGGAAGGTCAACGTGTCAAGGTGAATGTCTTGAATATTGATGGTAGAGCACGTCGACTGGGCCTCAGCCTACGCCAGCATCATTTCAATGACGATGCTTCAACTTAATGGTGGATAGATGGGGAATATCCGCGGGCTGCTTCGTCAGAAGCAGCCCTTTTTGGTGTTCTTGGATCAGCCTCCGTGCTACACCTCGACGCCTGACTATCGTTTTGCCGTCATTTGGGGAACACTATCGGGTACATCTACTTTTCCCAGGCAGATGCACGGAAATTTGAGCATAGTTCATTGAGTTGAGACAGACTCGTCGGAGAACATTTTTCGGGATCTGGATGTAAAAGTAGCATTGATTGGCGGTGAACAACAACGGCTTCTCGGCCATCCGAACCGTCGCTGGAGGTATATACTGGGCAAAACTCGTCGGAGTACAGTGGGCGACATTGAGTGCATGAGGTTTGAAAATAACCAGATGCCTCAAAAATATACAATAGGGTTAACCTAACCGTGAGGGAAGCGACATCTCTAGTGGGCGCAGGAGGAGCCAAAAAGCGAAAGCCATCCGTCGAAAGACAAGGGGAATACATAACCTGGTGGATAGGGTAATACCCAAGCCGAAAGGCTGCTGACGTGGCTCTGGTAAACCACCCAAAGAACGGTGTAAAGGTTACTCATCAAGGGAAAAGTTAGATGCAGGCTTCGGGCTTAGCAACCGGAACCGAGACGCAGACGGATTGGCAATCCATTGACTGGAAGAAAGCCAATCGAACTGTGCGTAACCTGAGACAGCGTATCTTTTGGGTGGTTGCTTGAGCCGGATGTGGTGAAAGTCGCACGTCCGGTTCTTAGGGGCCCCCTGGCTACCCGACTATCAGCGCCTTTGGCTTGTCTTTTTTGACGACGTTTATCACAGTTCACATGTGTTACCTGTCCCATCCTAGCTCCTGACTGCCTTGCGCTAGAAGTCACAACCTCTCCTCACGGTTTGGTTGCCACTCTTTTGAGTGCGGCTACATTGTCCCAAGAGCTATCGCAAGAATAGATTGCTCCTTTCCCACGTCTTGGTAGGATACCGGTAGCAAAATACCGGGTCACGTTCCTCTACCACGTGACAAATATGTAAGCGATTTCGTGTCGCACTCCCCGAAAAAAACGCAGGGAGGCGGTGATTCTGCCCGGCTATCCCAGAGTCGATAATGAGCCGATCATCCTGAGTTCATCGTTCGCCTGTCTCTTATGTCTGGCCTATGGCATTGAGCGCTACGTCCCAGCCAGCACCGCCAACACAATCAGCCAATCGGCCCAATTATTTGAAGGCCAACATATACCGCCCGCGTGTCATTTGTGGAGTGCCGGCATACATGTAGATTGTCCCATTGGTGACGATCAGGTCAGCATGGCCGATCCCCCAGTTGTCGACCACGTTGTCCAAAACAGGATTGCCGGGATACTTTTCCCAACGGCCATCAAGCTCCAGGCTGCGAGCAAACCCCAGCCCATACTGGTTGTCGCGCCCGGCGGTCGATGAGCTTGGCCCGCGTATCCCTTCGTAACTCATGTAATAATAGCCATCCATCTCGATCACGTCCGCCGATGTCACGAACCGGAAGTCGAAGTAGGGATTGGCGGCGGCGCCTGAGGCATCGATTGGGCCATACTCCGAGGCCCCGTCGAACAGGGGGTTGGTAGAGCAGCGGTGGAAGAAATAGCTACTCCCCAGCGAGGTTTTCATGCAACCCATATGGCCGGGATTTTGCCCCAGACCGACGAATACAAAAATCTGTCCATCGGCGATGGTCAGACCTGGCGGCCCTCCAACCATGCAGTTACCATCAGGCGTAAACGAAGGATGTTGCCCAATCTGTTCGACATGGCTACACGTTACCTGAGAAGAGCGCCATAGTCCTGTGCCTTCGATATGGCTGGGACGGCCCCAGGTGATACCATCGTCCGAAACGCTCATCCAGGTCGCCGCCCCATTCTCAAATACCATGTAGAATGTGTTGTCAGGAGATCTTGCCACACGTGGGTACTGCTGCTGCCAAACCATGTCATCCTGATCGCAAGGGCAGCTGTTGCAAGGTAGCAGGCATTTCGGCTCAGCCAATGTAAAGTGTACACCGCCATCGACGCTGATCCAGCGGGTCACACAGCCAGGGAACTCGACCGGGTCTCCGCATGAATCGAGGATGCCCGCCGACTGCGCACTGGCATGGAGATATGACCAAAAGACGCCATTGCCCATGTCGATGGTGTCTGACTCGCCAATCGGTAGGCCGGTATCGGGAACTTCGAGTACCCATGCTGCGGTGCCACTCCAGAAATCGCCGAACCTGGCAGGGACAAGCAGAGTAGGGGATGGTGTTTCCGATGAAGAAGTAAGGCTATTCGGGTAAGCGGCGAGCAGGATGGCAATCGCCATAAAAGAGAGTAGGAGAGCGGCAAAGACCACCACTCGCCATGAGGTGGTGATTCGTCGACGAAGCATAGAGACTCCTCGGTGACATTGATGATATTGCAGCATTGGGAGAGAATCGGTATATGCTCTCCCCCTATATTTTTGTTATTGGCTGTTATGTAAGACAATGACAGACATACAGCCAATTACGCAGGCTGTTTTTAAGGAGATAGCTGTGTCCTCACCTTGTTTTCCAACCACCATTGTGATCTTCGGCGCGTCAGGAGACCTGGCCTGGCGCAAGCTGGTCCCGGCCCTGTACAACAATTTCATAAAAGGCCGCATGCCGGAATGTGCTTCTGTCGTGGGGGTTGCGCGTCGCCCTTATAATGACACCGAATTCCAAACGCGACTGCGTGATGGTGTCCAGCAGTTCAGCCCAGAGACTTTCGATGAGGCGAGCTGGCGATCCTTTCGTCAGTTGCTGCGTCACTTCCGTGGTAATCTCGAACAGCAGGAAGATTTTGCCCGCCTGTCCGCATATCTAGGCGAGCTGGAAGGCGGGCCGGCCAATCGATCGTATTACCTGTCGACCTCCCCGGAGCACTATGCTTCAGTCGTCTCGGCAATTGGCAAGACAGACCTGGCGACTCAGGAAGCCGGCTGGCGGCGGATCGTCATCGAAAAGCCTTTCGGCCATGACCTTGCCTCGGCCTGTGCCCTCAACCAGACCATCCATGGTGTGTTTGATGAGAGCCAAGTCTACCGCATCGACCATTACTTGGGCAAGGAGACAGCGCAGAATATCCTCTTCTTTCGCTTTGCCAATACCGGGTACCTACAAGACTGCGGTAGGCGGCCAGCGAGTTACCGAGCACCTTGAGGATGCCAGGCACTTTTCCAACCGCCCCCGCCCGAACTGTGCATGAAC
>JAFGLD010000117.1 GCA_016928235.1 Anaerolineae bacterium
ATCGTAGCCCAAAGATCGCAGATCACAGGGATTGCAGGGTGAATGACACCCTGAAAACATCTATATTGCTGCCTAACTGTGACTATGCCCAAGAGCACAGTCGTTGCTGTGCGATAAAAAAACTGATCACTGAAAACTGAAAACTGATCACCTAAACCAGACAGAACAAAAACTTGATCATCGAGTATCACACAACGACAGTGTTGGCTTATTGTCATGCTCGAAATGAGCCTATGTTGCATCACAGGCACCTATTTTCTGTCGCCTGTGCTTTTGCCTTTAAACTGATCACTGAGAACTGATCACTGATCACCCATCAATGACAGTACCCGCAAACATACTCATAGCAAGTTTTGCGGTATTGCCTCTATTCAGTCTATGGCTCAACGCGGAAGGAGGCGCTGCCCAGCACCTGATTGTTATGGATGATCTCGACTGTATAACGCCCCACAGGCCAGGGGGGATTGTCGTTCCTCAACAAGAATCCGACAATGTCCTCGCCGCCCCCCTGACCATCCCCTCTGTCGATATTGTCGGCATCGAGTGCCGTTTCAGCAATCACCTGATCCTGGTAGAGCCAACGAGCGGCCAGATCCATCTCTATCCGAAAGCCTCTCAAACGCACAGACACGAAAAAAACATCATCGGGATGAAATACATCGGTCGCCCCGACCGGTCGATAATCGTCATAAAGCGCAGTAGCCGGCACAACATCAAGAACTCTGGGCAACCGGTTGCTCATGGCCATGCTAACACCAATCACAACCATCACGCCGATCGCCAGCACCGATCGAATAATAGACCAGTGATATTTTCTGCGCCGCGCTCGTGGATCAAGTCGCGTGCGGTTTGTTGCCGGAAAACCTCTTGTCATCCATCCTCCAATCGTTCCAACGCTCGCCGGGCAAGCTCGCCGGAAGTCCCATGTGGGTCTAGAGCAATAGCTCGCTGATAGTGCTGAATGGCCTGAGGCACCTGGCCGCGCGCCTCAAGGAGTGTACCCATATGAACGTAGGCACGCGCCAATTCCGGATCGAGCGCCAATGCCTGCGAGACTTCAACAAACGCCCGATCCAGATCACCGATTAAAAAGTATGCCCACCCCAGTATATCCCGAACCTGGGCATTCTGTGGATCCTCCGAAACTAATTGCTGCGTCAGAGGTAATCCATCGCTTTCAACTTTGTACTCAGAATCCACATAAAATTGCGCCAATGTAATCCGAAAG
Source organism: Anaerolineae bacterium (assembly GCA_016928235.1). Classification (GTDB taxonomy): domain Bacteria; phylum Chloroflexota; class Anaerolineae; order Aggregatilineales; family UBA3940; genus JAFGMS01. The sequence continues at coordinate 1,229 of JAFGLD010000117.1, forward strand.
CGGACATCACCAGGAGCCACGCGGACTGCCTCCTTCATCCACATTTCAGCATACTCATAGGCACGTTCGATGCGGTATGTCTCAGCGATCTCAACAGCAAAAGCCGGGTTATCCCCGTCAAGGTCACGGGCACGTTCAAAATAAGCTCGTGCCTCTGCCGTCCGGTCGAGTTCCTTCCAAGTCAACCCAACCAAAAAGTTTACCAGCGGATTATCAGGAGAGATTGCCGCCGCTTGTTGGGCCGCGCCCAACGCCGGCAAACCAAGCCTGGCCCGCGCATAAGCAAGATACGCCAGAGGCTCGCTATAGACCACATTATAAGAATAAGAACGAGACAAGGCCGATTCAGCCAGCTCGTATTGGCCAAGGCTGATATAGCACACACCCAGATGAGCGTAGGCCTGATCGGGTGACTGGTTCGCTCGTTCTGTAAGATGGGTCTGCAATGAGGCCAACCGGGACGCCAACTGCGCATCCAGAGTCACCGCCCAGGCCAGCGACTGTACCGCCTGATCGGGCCGGTCGAGCGATTGCACAAGCCCCAGTCGATAGAAAGCCTGGGCATCGTTGGGTGAGAGTCGAGTCAAACCCTCCAGAGCCGCGCCGGCCTCCCACCATGCCTGCTGCCGAATGGCATCATCGGCCAGCCGGTTCAGTGTATCAGCATCGAGCACACCTGCCGCTTGCGCGGCATCCCAGAGCCTGGAAGCCTCCCCTGATCTACCCTGGCGAGCGTAAATAGCTGCCAACCACAGGGTCTCATCAAGCAATAATGGACGCAGTTGGGTCAGACGTTCCAGGTCATGCTGCGCGCCAACCTCATCATTAATGAGAAGCCTTTCACGAACTGCAGCCGTAAGATGCTGCGGCTCCCAGGGCTGATACAAGGACGCCACACCGAAAGACTCTCCAGCCAGGGCATGTTCGCCCTCTTCCGAGAGCTGCCGGGCCAGATAAACACTATTCAGCAAAGGAAGCGACAGTGGAGAGATCTGAAGCAACCCAAGTATCACTCCCACTAACACTAACTTCAACCACACATCATTACGCAACAAGTGCGTCATCTCATAACCTGAAAGTTTGTTTGCTTGACGGGATAAGTTTCTGGTACTATACTGCGATACGAGATATAATTGCCACAATTTGTGGTTCTTATTTCTAGCATTTGGCATCTACACCAGGATCTTACTGATCCTACCCACTCATCTATCTTTCCGTCACCACACGGATCACAAGGAGGTCACATGGCACAGGTTGTATATGAACATGTCACAAAACGCTGGGGTGATGTTGTTGCTGTCAATGATTTAAACATCGATATTGCCGACAAAGAGTTTCTGGTTTTCGTTGGGCCTTCCGGCTGCGGCAAAAGCACCTCATTGCGTCTTCTGGCTGGGTTGGACGATCTCACCGAGGGCAACATCTTCATTGGAGATCGGCTTGTCAATGAAGTTCCCCCTAAAGATCGGGATATCGCCATGGTGTTCCAGTCTTACGCTCTCTATCCCCACATGAGCGTCTATGACAATATGGCTTTTGGCTTGAAGCTTCGCAAACTTCCAAAGGCTGAAATCGATCAGCGTGTGCGTCATGCAGCCCAAGAATTGGGCATTGAGCACCTCCTGGACCGCAAGCCAAAGGCGCTCTCCGGCGGTCAGCGGCAGCGTGTGGCAGTCGGGCGCGCCATCGTGCGTGAGCCGGCCGTCTTCCTGATGGACGAGCCGCTTTCAAACCTGGATGCCAAGCTGCGCGTTGAGGCGCGTGCCATGATCCAGCGTCTACACCACCGGCTGGAAACAACCTTCATCTACGTTACCCATGACCAGACTGAGGCTATGACGATGGGAACCCGTATCGCTGTGCTCAAGGATGGTCTCTTGCAGCAGGTCAATACGCCACAGGTTCTCTACGATAAGCCCGATAATGTTTTTGTGGCTGGTTTTATCGGCAGCCCAAGCATGAACTTCTTCGACGCCACCATGGTACAAGAAGATGGTAGCTGCTACGCCGATACGGGCGCATTCCGAGTCAGAGCACCAGAGAGCAAACGAGATAGTTGGATGCGGGAAGCAGGCCGTAGAGTTATCCTGGGTGTCCGGCCTGAGGACATTCACGATCCCCACTACAGCCCGCCCGGCATCAAGCCGGTAGAGGTCGATGCGATGGTTGACGTACGTGAATTAATGGGCAATGAGGTCTTTTTGTACCTTAAATCAGGCAACCACGACTACATCGCCCGTGTCGATCCGCGTACTTCTGCCTATGTCGGCAACAGACTCAACGTTGTCTTTAATACCGAAAACATGCACCTGTTCGACGCGGAAACTGAGCAGTCCATCCGCTAAGCTGCCCACAAACAAGAAACCGGCTCCCAAATGGGAGCCGGTTTTCGTTTTCCTTTTCAACCTGACACTACCGTCAAATAGGCTCATCCCTATCAACTCGGCGGAGCTAAGGGCCGCGCCTACCAGGTGTTTTGAGGACTCGCCAATACAATCTTCACATCACATACGACATAGACCGTCAGGGCACACAAGAATCGTCCATTCCCGTTGGCTCCGATGCACTCACCACTCCGTTTTTCCCAACGAGGAATCGGATCACAAACAAGTCATGACCCTGTTGCCACTCTGACAAGACGGATCCTGACGTTACTCATATGCGGTGTTTCTCCCACTCAGCTAAGCAGATCCTGAATCTTGTTGACGATCCCGGCAAAATCGAATGGCTTGGGCATGAAATGCGCGCTCAACTGATCTAACTGAGATCGCGGAGGCGGCTGATAAGCCGACACGATCAGAATAGGGCGCTTTTCCCCACCGGCACGCAGCTTTTCAGCCAACTCAAGCCCCGTCATCCCTGGCAAACGGATATCGAACACCAGGATATCTGTCTCATTTACGGGAGGCTGACCGCTCATGATCTGTTTGTACGCCTCCTCCGCGCTGCCATAAATGGGACTGACATCAATTCCAAATAAGTCCAGTCCGCTTTTGAGCAGCTCCGCGATGGCCGGCTCATCCTCAACATACAAAACCTTGATCCCTTTTTCAGTAGGCATATTTATTGTGACTCCAGGGGTTAGAGACATCCATCTGGCCAAACAATTTATGATATTGTCTATTCTAATCGAATTTGGCTATGGGCGAAAGTTGGAGATTTACGGATTGGCATATAGCATATAACTGTAATCGTGAGATGGAGACTGTTCATCAATTATCGGCAAGCCCATCGTTCACAGTCCATTGTTGTCTTAAGGAAATTCGATCATGTCCACCCAATTCGAAGAACACTTTTCACCCGTCGCGGGTGAGGTCCTCCGCTCAGCACAAGCCGAAGCTGCCAGACTACGACATCCCGAAGTAGAGCCTGAGCATCTACTGATTGCGCTCTCTGCCAACCGCCGGGCGATGTCTGCTGCCATGCTCAGAGACCTCAAGGTTGATATTGCTCGCCTGCAACAGCGGCTTCGAAAAGCCGCCGGAACACCAACCCTGGCTTCCTTCAAGAGCATCTCATACAGCGCCAGGCTGCAGAAAGCCCTGGTGCTGGCCGCCGACGAGTCTAGAGTATTTGGCAGCCACAGCATTGATACCCCCCACCTGTTGGCAGGTATCATCCGGGAGGGAAGCGGTGAGGCCAGGGAGATACTCGCCTCGCAGGGTATCAGCCTGTACGGCGTGCACAAGCTGCTCCGCACGCTTGATTTCCATGATGGCGATCTCCTCCCATCGTTCGACGTCAGCAAATCGCCACTGATGCGCTCTTCTGCTGCGGCAGCACTGAGACGTCTCCCAATTTCTGTCAGTCCTCTCTTTCTGGTCATTGTTGGCATCACTGTATTGGCCGGGATATTGACTTACAGCCAAATCCTCGCAAGGATCTTCGGCCTTTTATTCATCATCGGCGGCTGGGTGATCTCAGTCTGCCTGCACGAGTTCGGTCATGCCGCCGTGGCCTACCTGGGTGGTGACGTCGACGTGGTCAACAAGGGCTACCTGACCTTCGATCCACGCAAATATACCCACCCTCTCCTCAGCATTATCCTGCCGATCGTGTGGGTGCTGATGGGAGGTATCCCATTGCCGGGCGGTGCAGTCTATATCAATAACCACTTGATCCGCTCACCCCGGATGCGCAGCCTGACATCTGCCGCGGGGCCTGCTATGACTTTCCTGTCCGCCTTCGCCCTATGGCTCCCATTGATCCTCATCGGCCCTATTGACGCTGATCATCACCTGCTGTTCTGGGGTGCGTGGGCCTTTCTGACATTTCTGGAGTTCTTAGGAGTAATCATCAACCTGCTGCCCATCCCAGGGCTCGATGGCTATGGGATCATCGAGCCCTACTTGCCTCTCAATATCTTGAACATGGCAAACAAAGTCCGGCCCTACAGCTTTCTGATCCTCGTTATCATCCTCATGCTGCCCAACCCGATTAGCGCGCTGTTCTGGGGCGCCGTCTACGGGTTAGCGCAGCTCATCGGAATTGACCAGGGGCTGCTCTTCGTCGGCTACAGCCTGCTGCCCCGGCTGCGATGATCGATTGACTTCAGATGAGGACCTTCCCCCGGCGAGACCACAGTCTGCCTGCGAGGGGAAGGACACGGTGTGGTTAGAACAACCCGCCCAGACTCAGCGCCCAGGGCTGCGGGATGGCCAGCAGCATCAGGGACGCCCCGAGCAATATCACGATGTCAGTGTCATGTGAGACATCGTCGGTGCAATGCGATAGGCTGGTGACAATCGGAGTCCCGCCTTGTATGCATGACTGCAACTCCCCCTCCCCCCAGTGGGCATTAACTGTTGAAGGATAGTTCGCTCTCTAGCCTCAGACTGGCAACCTTTCTGATCAAAGGGGTTATATGTATTTGAAGCCCTGACACTCTGTGGTCGGATTCTTTGACCAGACATCCGAGCCCAAACCAACAATTGAGGGGATTGTCTATGGACTGTCGTGAGCTGGAGCAGTTTCTCTATGAGCATATCCCGTTGTCCAAAGCCATCGGAATTCAGGTGCAGGAGTCCAATACTGAGCGTGTCGTCCTGTCTGCTCCACTCAATCCAAACATCAACCACCACTCCACAGTCTTTGGCGGCAGCGCTTCGGCTGTGGCGATCCTGGCGGCCTGGGCGCTGCTATACATACGCCTGAGGCAAGAAGGGCTTCACAATCGTCTGGTGATACAGAAGAATACAATGGTTTACGAACGGCCGATTGCGGATAGGTTCGTTGCATCCTCTACTGTGGGAGATCCATCTGCCTGGCAGAAATTTCAGGAAATGTTCAGACGCAAACACCGCGCAAGAATATCCATAACGGTTACGCTTCAATGCAACGGCGAGAGGGTCGCTGAGATGAACGGAGATTTCGTGGCTTTGGCTGATCCGGTTAGCTGAGGCCATGACCGCCAGCCAGCATCTCGCCGGGAAACAGCTCATCCTGATGGGTTATGCGCCTTGTGATTTGACACGTTCATGCACGTAGCTGACCAGTGCATCCAGGGTCGAAACGACCCATTGATGAGTGTCCTCAAATGCCGGCAGGCGCTAGCCTGTCTCCTCGTCTACATACAATGATCGATTGACTTCCACCATCAGCGCCATGACCTGCGGGGTGTGTCGATAGTGGTTGAGGGGCACAAGCGCTCCCCGATAGGGCTTGTCCCGGAAGATGCGTGTTCCCGGGCGGCTGAAGCGATCTTTGGCCTGCTCGAAAAGCCGCTCAGGGGTGTGAAATGCATCGGTGCCCAGGCAGATATCCGGTCGGTCCGGGTCTTGATCAAGCTCGAAGGGAAGTGGGACGGCGGG